>DYKH01000815.1 GCA_020722685.1 Caldithrix sp.
AATTCGGCGACCAGCTTTCCTTTTTCGGTGGCATTGACACACAGGATTTGCTGCCCAACGGAACTCCTGCGCAAGTATATCACGAAACCGTTAAGCTGATCGAAGTCATGACCTCCGACGGCGGTGGCTACATTTTGGGAGCTTCTCATGCCGTGCCGCCGGAGACGCCGATCAGGAACGTTTTTGCGGTCTACCAAGCCGCCGGAGTGAGCCGGGAGGAAATTCTTGACCGCAGCGCCGCCATTCGGGCTCGGTCTCAATCTACCCGAAGATTCTGAGCTGCAGGGTAGATTGACCTACAGTGGTCAAGTTGTCACTTCACTCAGCTTGCTCGTTTTGACAACAAAGACGAATCTCCTCACCGGAATGTGCTTGGGATCGGCGGATGCGATCTAATCTTTTGAACCTGCCGGCCGACGTCCTCAAATGCATAGAATGTACCAGGAGCAACGGCTGCCGTGCCGGTGGCATCCTCGAGCTTTTGCGTAACTGATCGCTTTTAAAGGTCAGCATGCCGCAATCGGCGTGATGAATGAGCACAACTCTCGGAAGTCCAGCATGTACGGGGGATGATGAGGGAGCGCCCGGCATCTTCGGAAACAATATCTCCGGCATTACGAATAATGTGGGCATCGCCGGTCTTTAGTCCCAGCATCTCCTCAAGGGTCATCCGCGCATCCATGCAGGCCAGCACGGCGATTTTGCGTCCCGGCGGCATGGGCAAATGGTTGAGCTTAAATTGGGCAGCGTATTTTCGATTTGCCTCAAGGGTTTCATTAGTCACGCTCATCTCAGTCTTCTCCCTGTATTTTGTGATCATAAGAAAAGTCAATGCTCATAGCGCCATTCGATGGCCGCACAAGGTGAAAGCCAATTCAACGCGGATATCGGCTTTCATGTATACCATCTCTTTCCGACCGGAGATCATCCGGCTTGAAAATAGAAAAGCCCACTCACCTGAAATGGGGAGCGGGCGTTTGATGTTCGGAATTACAGCGTTGTCAATGCAACAAAATCTTTTGCCTGTGCTTGCTACCGGACCCTTTTAAGCCAACCACGAATCATCACGAAATTACACGGATTCTTGATGTTGATTGGGGTTGATCGTGCAATTCT
>DYKH01000816.1 GCA_020722685.1 Caldithrix sp.
TAGAGTTTGATCGACCTGGCGCTGAAGGTCGGTGAAGTCGGCGAAGTATTTCAAATGCGTTGCTTCTTTCTTGACGTTGCGCCACAGGTACTCAATGGGGTTGAAGTCCGGTGAGTAGGCGGGTAGCTGGTACCTGGTGAGGCGATCGGCGTGTGCGGCAAAGAATTCCTGCATGGCTTTACAGGTATGGTAGCGGGCACCATCCTGGATAAGGATGAGGTGCTGTTGGGTGTGGTCCAGCACAGTTTGGAGAAACGCCATGTAACTGTCGGCGTTGAAGCGGTCGGTTTGGCCCTTCCAGAACAAGCGGCCGGAAATGAAATCGATCAGGCCAAAGACTTTGTAGCCTTTACGCTTGCCGCTGGTCTTGACGGTAGGTTGCTGGCCTTTGGGTGCCCAGGTATAGCTCAGCGAACCCCATTGGGCAAAACTAACTTCATCGCCGAACAAGATCATAGCGTGCTTTTCGGTTGCCAGCCGCTGTATGGCTGGCCACGTCTCGGTCAGCCAGGCTTGCCGCGTCGCTTCGTCCAAGTGATCCGACACGAAGCGCGCTTTCTGAAAGGAGAAACCCAATTCATGGAGCAACTCACAGACATAATGGGGATGGTACTCTACGCCAAAGCGCGTCAGCAACAATTCACAGATCATGGGGGTGCACCAACATGCCGAGGTATAGCCTGCTGCTTCGGGCCCGGCCATAATGAGAGCCGCTAACTCCTTTCGCTGTGTCTTGGTGAGCTTGGGCGGCCGGCCGGAAGGGCGCTTGTAGCTCAAACTGTCTACGCCATGCCGCACAAAAGCGCAGACGTAGTCGCGCACGGTTTGTTTGC
This sequence comes from Caldithrix sp., assembly GCA_020722685.1. The sequence continues at coordinate 834 of DYKH01000816.1, forward strand.
CTAGGCCAAACAGGGCCGCGACCTCGGCCACAGACTGGCCCGCCACGATGGCCAGAAGGACATGAATACGCCTGACCAACCGCATGTGTCTGTTCTGATAGGCAGAGTGAAGACGCGCCACCAAATCTTTCCGCAATGCATCAGTCAAGCGGATGCGAATGCGCATGAGAAATACCTCCTGTGGAGTGGAATGTGCTACTTCTTACAAGGATCGCATCTTTTGCCAACTTTGTCCAATCGCAGAGCGGTGCAGAATCACGGATCTTTTTCTGAACGTCTATAG
>DYKH01000817.1 GCA_020722685.1 Caldithrix sp.
GCAGAATGACGCGCAAACACGAAATTAGCCGCCGAAGGGATGACCTCAAAGCCCAGCGCATTCATGTTTTGTACCAGAGCTTCGCGGCTGTCCATAACCATCTGCCGCGTTTTCTGAAAGTAGGACTCATCGTCAAACGCCGCCACCGCGCCGACCTGCGCCAGCCGGTCGAGCGGGTAGGAATTGAAGCTATCCTTAATCCGGGTTAGCGCCTCGATCAAATCAGCATGACCCACGGCAAAGCCCACGCGCAGACCTGCTAGCGCGCGCGACTTGGACAAGGAGTGTGTAACCAGTAGATTGGGATAGCGATTGACCAGCGTAATCGCCGTTTCACCGCCAAAGTCGATATACGCCTCATCGACAACGACCACCGAATCTGTGTTCGCTTGCAGTAAACGCTCAATTTCACCCAAGGCCAACAAACGCCCTGTGGGTGCATTCGGATTAGGGAAAATAATGCCGCCATTCGGGCGTAGATAATCATTGATCTGAATCGAAAAATCATCCGCCAAAGGCACGGTCTGATACTCAATATCATACAGCCCGCAATACACCGGATAAAAACTGTAGGTAACATCCGGGAATAGCAGCGGCGCATCGTGTTTGAACAACGCCTGAAATACAAACGCCAAAACCTCGTCCGAGCCATTGCCGACAAACACCTGATTGACCTGCACGCCGTGGTAAACAGCAATCGCCTGTTTCAAAGCCAGAGAATCAGGATCGGGATACAAGCGCAGGTTATCGCCCACCTCGGCGCGAATCGCCTCCAGCACCTTCAATGAAGGCCCGTAGGGGTTTTCATTGGTATTCAGCTTGGTCAAATTGCTCATCTTCGGCTGCTCGCCCGGTACATAGGGCGAGAGACGGGATACCAGGGGGCTCCAGAAACGACTCATGGGATGACTCACTATCAAAATATCCAGTATGGAAAGTTAACCCGCAGCATAAATTACGCACATCGACTCAAATCTTGGCGAGCCTGGGCTGCGAGAATATCGTGAATAATGGTGTCCGAGCTGAAATCCTGTTCGTTCGGCCAAGCTATGCCGTGATGCGCCGGGCGCACCGAGGAAAAATAATCCTTGTCACGCAATTGCGCAAATGCGCCAC
>DYKH01000818.1 GCA_020722685.1 Caldithrix sp.
GGCGTTTCATTTTTCTCTCCTTCTGTTGCGAGAACCTTGACCCGCATATTGCTACTTCAGAATGATGGGCAAATAGATGCGCCATTGCGCGGGTACGACGGTCACTCGAAATGTATCATCTGCTGTTCTGATGCTATCGCTGACGCGAATAGTCACATCACATGAGCCGAGCCAACCTTGTTGTGGTGCGATATTGACATAGCGATTATCGGGACTGAGACTGACACCGCAACGCCAGTCAGTCACGGCAACAATTTGCCAAGTCAGTTCCGAATCCGCGCTCTCATCATCCACGGAATGCACCCACAGGTCAATCGCTTGATTCCAAGTAGAATTTTGGAACACGGTGCGATCTGGCAAAAGTGGATTGAAGCGCGGAGTAGTGTCATAGTCAATCGTGTTTTGGTAAATCGCTCGCACAGCGTGGTGCCGATTGTTTCCGCTGGCGCGCCAACTGTTCCAGAACTCTTGGAAACTTGTTTCGTGCGGCGCAACGCGCACGATGTTCCAAATCGGCGTAAAGTCAAACGCGGCACTGTCAAAGGGACCTTCATTGGTGTTATCAAAGAGATCATACAACGCGCCTGACACTCGACCTTCGACAGCGTGACCTTGCGGGCGGTTATCTCCCCATGTTGGTGTCTCAAGGTTCTCGAACGGTACATTATTTGTTCCACACGAACCTGAACCAAAGTCAATACATGGGTCACCATTCACGGGCAGGGGAAAGAAATAGGCCCAGCCTTCGCTCCAAGCACAGTTCACATCAGTCTGAACAAAGATGTTGTGCGTCATTGCACAGATAGGATTCCACCACCACCATTGGGTCGCGTTGTGCATGTACTGATGGCCAACTTCGTGAATCACTTGGTCGGGCGAGTTTCGATCACCGTCCGCAATAAAGACGTATGGTCCTCCTGATGCCACATAAAAACAGGAACGGCTACATAGACCTAGCGAATCTCTACCCACTTCCCAATATGTGGTTACCGAACCAGGATCGGCGTGCGGGTTGGTATTATTCCAGACAAACTCCCACGCTCGCCGTAGATCCTGGAAAATCCACATCGCAGGTCTAGATGGATCATTGATCGGAACGTCGTAATTCAAGT
>DYKH01000236.1 GCA_020722685.1 Caldithrix sp.
TGGAGGATTCATCGTTGATCAAGGAGATGGCTTTGTAGAGATCGCTACCAACTGCATGCCAATCGGAAGATAGAGCAGTTGTATCTTTTTGTTTCTCATCGCTCATGTCTGGGAAGCGAAGCATAGAAGAACCTAGGAAGCTGAAGGCTGAGGAATAACCTTTCAGAAAACCATATTTTTTAAGGTATTTCTGAACAAACGGAGCATCGTTCTTTGGTCTTTTCACTTTCACTATCATAAGATACTACCTCCAAAGAAAGATTTCTAGATGATTACTCACTTTTTATACACCAATAAACATGCTCTATGCTTCAAAATTGGTGCGAAGAAGCGCACGACGACACAAAGATGCGGTGATGTTGTACCGGAGTGTCTTTCTTCTGACGATGAAGATCATCTTTTCGGTTCGCCAACATATCTCATTTCCCTGCACGCTCTATTAAGTGTGCTTTTTCATGTAACATCCATTCATAGGCGGCTTGGACTAAGATCCCTTCTGGGATTGCTGGAAGAAGGCCGGGACGATTAAGGGTAAGAACAAGCCGAGTGGCTGTCGGATACTCGGATGAGGCTTCGATAAGGGAGCGAAATTCCCGTTCGGCGGTTTCTTTATTTGTAAGATCGGTACAGACCTTGATCAGCTGCGTTTCGCCCGAAGGCATGCGCGCGATAAAGTCTACCTCTCGTCCTGATGCGGTACGGACATAATGAACATCGGCATGACGCCTCAGCAACTCGACAAGCACCATCGTCTCCAAGGCATGGCCGATATTGATTTTTTCGCTTCGACTGTAAAGCGCCATAAGCCCGGAATCCACCGGATATGCCTTGCGAGGATTGACCATGCGTCGGCGCTCCGAATCGCTGTCCATCCAGACGGTACATACAAGAAAACAATCTTCGAGATAGGAGAGAATCTGATGAACCGTATCCTTCGCCACCGCGAGCCCCTGCGATTTCAGCGCCGCGTGGAACTTTTCCACACTAAACGCCGAGCCTGCATTGCCCAGCAATTGACGTACCATCCACCGCAAGCTGACTACATTGGACAGGCCATGGCGCTCAATGACATCCCGCAGCATCGCCACATCGACATAGTCAGAGAGAATCGCGCGCCGTACAGCCTCGGGCTGCCCCTGCACTTCAGGAAAGCCTCCCGAGACAAGCCATTCCCTGAAATCGGCTTCAAGTAAGGAGCGCTCGGGGCTGGAGAGAAAATCGGGTTGAGAAGGGATCGGATGGCCCGCATGGCTAAGATATTCCGAGAAACTAAAGGGATAGATTGGGACTTCCCAGGCCCTGCCACGCAGTGCCGTGGCTATTTCCCGCGAAAGCAAAGCGGCAGAGGAACCAGTGATTCTGATTTCTACATTTTCCGTATCCTGAAGACGCCTGAGAAAACGTTCCCACCCCGGAACTACCTGGATTTCGTCAAAATGCCAGATAACCGTGATAGACCCTCGGTAGGCCGGAAAACGTCTGTAATATTCCTCAACCAGAAAGGCAAGATCCTCGCCTTGTATTCCGCCCAGGCGTTCATCCTCGAAGTTGATGAAAGGAAGCCGTTCGAGCGGTATGCCCTTGGCTAACGCTTCATGCCGCAGTTGGTGAAGAAAGGTGGTTTTTCCGCTACGGCGCATGCCTACAATCGCCGAGACCTTGCCTGGAAAAGACTCTGGTCCATAAAGCCTACGAGGCGTTGCAGGAGGAGGGAGAAACGCTATGCCATCGGCAAGCTTTTCTTCGAGGACGCGCGCAACATTTTCCCGCGAGGACGACATGGCTCTCATTCATCTTTTAAGTGACATGATCGGTTTTTCGCCTTTAAATAAGGAGAATATACCATATATTTATACTTATCAAAAGGAGATTAAAGCGCTGTGTTGTTGTAGCCTGGTAGCGCTGCGCCTTAGCGCTTTTTTTGAGAAACCTGGCCCCTCCCCTTTCCCTTGGCCGCCGAAACAGGCTCATGGTCCAGGGAGGATATGTCGTTGAAGCGAAAAAAGATGGTCTGGCGACCGCTCTTTTCGCTTCAAATGGAATGTTCATTTTCTGAACATTCGGAACTATATAGCAAGTATCGGCAGGATGCAAGCGCAAAACAAAAATTTTTCTGGCAAACGCGCATGGCCAGGGCGCTTGCCCGGTGCGTCTGCGCGCTGCGCGGAGGTAAGTTCGTGATTCGGAACGAGGGGAGAGAAATACTGGACAGAATGAACGGGATAATTCTTTTTTTGGGGAAAGATAGGGTGAGGAGTTAGGTCTTTTGAAAAAGAAAAAATCCTGTTGATCCTGATAATCCCGTAATCCGGTCAAATTCTTTAGCCGGTTGATCTTGTCAAAAATTCATCATGCATACGGTTGTTGCATGCGCTTCTTTCATCAGCGGCTCTCCATCTCATATGTCCAGCATTGAGCGTTATTTTAGGAACTATAGAGGCTCTTTCAAAAGTCTGAAGACTTTTGAAAGAACTACTTTGCAAGGCTGTTGGGACCTGCGTGAAGAATGTCGAGGGCTATGATGTTCAGCTTTCTGAAAAAATCATCGGGATCGGGGACGATACGCCATTTGATCGCGCTGAACATGTCGCGCGGAAATCCAGATATGATGTCTGCGATGGTCGCGGTATCAATTCCGGCTTCCTTCGCTTCTGCTTCCTGCAATACGATGTCCCAATCGAATCGGTATGAACATGCGATCACATAGAGATCAGCGATGTCTTTGGGCTCTAAGCGGTACAGTGCGGTAATTTTGTTGGAAAGAATATTCCTGAGCGAATCGATGCGAGGATAGAGCGAATGCGCGATGTATTCACCAAAATGCGGCGCGACATCGTTGACAAAGTCCAATCTCAGGTTTGTTCCTTCGTCCTGGACTACCGCCTGAGTATATGCTTCATGGCGGATGATGCTTCCTTGTACGAACCGGTATCGTGAATGTTCAATCGCAAAAAGAGATGCTTCGACAATCTCGTTGAAATGCTTCACGGAATTCCCAAAAAGGTCGAGATCGTCCGAATATCGATGATGAAAATAGAACCTACTGAGCGCGGTACCACCGGTGAGAGAAAGTACGCTGCCGCAAACGGGCGCGAGCGCCCGGAGAATCCCATTCTGAAGGGGATACAGGCTCTCCTCGTAGAATTTTTCGTAGTCGCTCATAATGCTCCTTTAGCTCTTTAGGCCATAGGTGCGCGATAGTTTCGGTGGTAAGCAACGCAATCGCCTGCTCAGCCCCGATAATACCGACAATATTCTGCCACGGAAGCGCGCGGAGAAGCCTTTTATATATTGCAGACTTATTCAACCCCGCCGCACTCGCCTGTCTGTCCTCAAGCACATTAAGCAAAGTCTCTGGGTCGATATCGTAATCCCATGCGATTCCGGCGAGAAGTTCGAGTTTTCGCTCTTTGGTGAACATACGAGAAATATAGTGCCGCGTGGAATGGGAGTAAAGGTTCCGCATTACCTCATCGAAATGTAAGGGATGAGCAGTAGTAGGACGCAAGAGTTTTGAATAAAACTTTGACAGGATAAACTGGATGGGACAAGGATGAACTGGATGAAGACTTTTTTTGGGAGAAGATAGGGGGAAAGGTTGGGTCTTCTGCAAAAGAAAAAATCCTGTTGATCCTGGAAAATCCTGGTATCCCGTCAAAGTCTTTATTTTGTATATCCCGTCTAAATCTTTATTTTGTTAATCCGGTCGAGGGCTTTATCTGGTTGATTCTGCTAGGGGCGGGATTTTACAGAAGCGAGGGTCGTAGACTGTCCAATGTGCCATCGGAAGTGGTGAGGTTTCCATGATTGGAGCAGCCACGAAATTGTGGACCTCGCTGTTCGGTAACTGTTGCGCCACGTTGGCGAAAGAGAGGCGATCTGTTCGAAGGCGTTCGGTGTATTTGGCCTCGATGAGCGCGATGCGGTTTGCATTGATAATATACACAAAATCAACTTCAGCGCCGGATACATCGCGATAAAAGAATAGATCGCTGCCAGGCCGCGCGAGGGATGATTTGATGAGTTCGTCGAAAACGAAATTTTCCCAAACTATGCCGAGGTATGGGCTTCTCTCAAGCTCAGCGAAAGTCGAAAAGCCCAGCAACGCGCACAGGAGTCCTGAGTCGGCAAAGTAGAGTTTGGGCGCTTTTATGAGTCGCTTTTCGCTATTCGAAGCCCAAGGGGGCAGGATATAGATAATCCCCGATACCTCCAAGGCTGATACCCAGGTTTTGATGGTTACTGCCGAGACTCCAACCAACTTCGCCACATCGCTGTAGTTGATGAGCTGCCCTGCGCGATTCGCCAGGATGCCCAGGAAACGTCGAAAATCAACAAGATGTCGGACTTGCACGATCGCGGTGAGATCGCGTTCGAGATATGTTCGGATGTAATCCTCAAACCAGGCCGCCCGGTCAATCTGTGTATTTTTCCACAATTCAGGATACCCTCCCCTGAGAGGGAGCTCGCGCAGTTCTTCTTCGCTAAAGTTCGCCTGTCTGAGTTCGGTTGCCGAGAGTGTTTCAAGGTGGAGGATCGAGATTCTTCCAGCAAGGCTCTCCGAGACGCCTTTCATGAGTTCAAATCTCTGGCTACCGGTTAGAAACCACTGGCCATTGACGTGGTGCTGATCGATGCGCTCCTTTATAGCCTGAAAGAGTACAGGGACGTGTTGTACTTCGTCGAATACGACTGGCCCAGGGTAGCGATCTAGAAAAGCCCGGGGAGATTCGGTTGCCGACTGAGTTAGGAGCAGATTATCGAAGGTGATGTACTCCACTTCGGGGAAGGTTTTCCGCAGAAGGGTTGTTTTGCCAGTCTGACGGGCGCCAGTGACGAGGATGCAGGGTCGTGTGGCTGCGCGCTGTCGGAGTTCCTGCGTCATGGTCCGTGCAATTATTTTATTTAATGCGTTCATACTTTCGATAATATAAAGTGTAACTTTGGATTGTCAACAGTTTAGACGGGATTAACAGGAGGAAGATTTTTGAAAGGATGGACTGGATGGGACAGGATGAACAGGATGAAAACCTTTTTGTGGAAATAGAAGACAGGCAGAAGGGGTTGGGGCTTTTGTTAAAGAAAAGATCCTGTTGATCCTGGAAAATCCTGTTATCCGGTCTAAGTCTTTATCTTGTGTATCCCGTCAAATCTTGGAGTTTCCATTTACAAAAATAGGCGTTTATGTATATTATCGTAATTGATGAAATTCTTTGACCTTTTACGCGAAATTGGAGATCAGTCTGCATTCGACTACTCTACGGTGCTTGTTCTCTTTGGGGAGAGTAAGGCAGCGACACGGACTGCGCTATACCGAATGAAGAAGGCTGGGAAAATTGTGGAGCTTCGACGTGGGTTCTATACATTCGCGAATCCGTACAGGCGCGCCGCGCTCAATGCCGCGGGCATCGCGAATATTCTTTACTCACCTTCTTATCTTTCTGAGCGTTGGGCTCTTTCCTGGTACAGCGTAATTCCGGAAAAAACGAGTATCTATACCTCGGTGACACCTCGCACGACGCGAATTTTCAATAATGATTTTGGGACGTTCCGATACAGGACTATTCAACCAGGTTTCTACGGCTCGTACCGGACGGATACTATTCTGTCGTGTGAAGTGCGCATCGCGACTCCTGAAAAGGCCCTCCTCGATCTGTGGTATCTTGAACACGGGGAGTGGACTTCTGAACGCATGGCATCGTTTCGCTTTGAACCTCGCGCGGTCGATGCCACTACCCTGCTCAAGCTCGCCGAGGGTTCAGGCATTCCCAGGCTGATGCGCGCCGCCAAAGTATGGAGTATCTATGCGCGGGAGGTTTCAGGAGGAGTCATGCTATGAAGTCAGATGCATTGCAACTTGCTCGCACCGTATCCGATCCTACCGATCGTCTCAATGTACTGCGGGAATATCTTCAGGCGAGCGCGCTGCGAAGTCTCCACGAATCTCAAGCTTTCGTGTCGCTCGCCTTCGTTGGAGGAACCGCGCTGCGATTTCTCTTCAATTTGCCGCGCTACTCCGAGGATCTTGATTTTTCATTGGAGTCCAAGGTTGGTTATACGCCTCTCTCTTGGATGCGGAAGCTGAAGAGGGATCTAAATTATCAAGCTTATGACGTAGAGGTATCATGGAACGAAACCTCCACAGTCAATGTGGCTTGGATCGGCTTTATTGGAATCATGAAAGAAGCCGGGCTTTCCGGGCACTCAGGCGAAAAGCTTTCGATCAAGATTGAAATTGATACTAACCCTCCACCAGGGGCGCAGATCCAATCGACACTGGTGAACCGTCACACTATCTTCGCGCTGCGACACTATGACTTGCCATCGCTCATGGCGGGAAAAGTTCACGCGCTGCTGACTCGACCGTATGTGAAGGGTCGTGATTGGTACGATTTGCTGTGGTATCGAAGCCGGAGGCCTCCGGTAGAACCCAATCCCGTGTTGCTTGAGGCCGCACTTGCTCAATATGGTATTCGCTACGACGGAGACTGGCAAAAAATGATTCATGCGCGAATCGCAAATATTGATTTCGACAAGATTACTCGAGATGTGGAGCCGTTCCTTGAGCATCGCGAGGAGGCGCGGTTGCTTTCCGCGGAATATCTAGACAGGATGACGGGATAAGACTGGATCAACTGGATGAATACAGGTTTTGGGGGAAAGAGAAGACAGGGGGGAAGAGTCGGAGCTTTTTCCAAAAGAAAAGATCCTGTAAATCCTGGAAAATCCTGAAATCCTGCCAAAGTCTTTATCCTGTGTATCCTTTCATTTTCTGCCAGAGCCAAGAAGATTCGATACTAGCGTACGATTGGCGGAGCCGAAGTAGACTTTATTGTGGATACCGACTCTGGCGCGCTCCCAATCGACGTCAAATTCGCCGCTGCCAACCCTCATGAGACACTCGCCATGCACAATTTTCGGGCTGCCTATCCTGACGCGCGGAGGGGAATGGTCGTGTCGAGGGATACGATCGCGAACGGTGGCGTTACTGTAGTGCCTGCGTATTTGGT
>DYKH01000237.1 GCA_020722685.1 Caldithrix sp.
GCGTCCATGAGGTCGTAGCGATACATGCGCGTCTGCGGACCCAGACTGTACCAACGGGACGTCACATTCATAACAGTAGTTTGGCAAAATTTTGAATTCAAGCCGTAGGAGGCGTCTCCAGACGTCGATCAGGAATATATATTGTGGTCGAACTGGGAGAGTTCTCCTACATATTGCATTAAGAAAGAATTTGCCAAACTATAGATTCATAACTTGATACGTTTGCGCTTTTCCGGCATTTTCTGCCCATAATCCAGTTTACTGTCGGTGGTGACTTGTGGGAAGGCCGGGACATAGACCGGAAACGGCACGTTCTCTTGGATTGTGAACATGTCAATTTGGGTCAACTGGGCCTCATTGAAAGCTTCGATATTGACCTCAATCTGGTCAGAGTATTTCGCCTGTAGAGAATCGACGTAGGGATTTAGATACTGGGTGATAATCGTCATCGCATCCTTCGCATCGGCCTTCCGCTTGCTAAGATACTGGGCTTTCTGGAACAGGGCAAGGTTCGCGTCCTCCCACATTTCGACGTTCTTCCTGACAGCCCCCCTGTTGTCATAGCCGCGCCGGTAGGCTTCTTCTGATAGATAGCGGTCGCGTACCATGTCGACGATGGCCAGCTTGAGCTGCTCAGCGAACTCGCTTTTCCTCATTTTCTTTTTTCGGAAAACCAGTGGATGCCGTTCATACTCTTGCAAAAAATCCTTGACCATCCAAATCTTGCCATCTACCTGAAATAGAGGATTGTCGCCCAGTGCTTCCAATGTCTTGTCCAGCGTGTCGGGCAGTGCGACCTCCTGAGTGCGGTCAAAGGCTGCGTCCAAAAATGCGTCCTCCTTGGCGTTCTTGGGAGGGAAATAGATCGGGCCGATGATGTTGACCAGCTTTGCGAAAGTATCCCGGTTGAATTCCATCCTCTTTCCCCGCATGACCTGGCCAATGAACTTGGCGTAGATGGCCTCCGCTTTTTGCTCCTTGAGTTTGGTGGAAACAGCGTCCCAACGTCGGCGAACCTCCGTGTCCGTGATGGCCACCCGGTCGGTCCAGCCTTTCACCCTCATGATGATGTGGTTGTCTCTTTCAAGTCGGAGAGGTCCGATCACCTGGCCGACTCGCAGCGGTCCGGAAAAGAGCGCTTGATGGATTGTCTGATCTTCCGGGGTAGACCATTCCACCTCATGTCGCGGAATGGTATCGAGGTTAGAAAAAGCGCGGAAAGTCTTTTCAAAGGAAGAATCAGTGGCCGAGGCCAGCATCCTCTTGGCAATGGAGGCCAAAGAATCACTATTCAGAGCGATGAACTCGACGTCATATTTCCTCCCAGCGAGTTTGAAAGCATTCTTGATTTCGCCGGTGTCGACCTGAACCTTTTTAAATCCTTCCTCGTAGGCCAAGACCTGCCGCATGGCTTGTTCTTTGCGACCCTGAATGAATCGCTGAAAATGCTCACTGTTGGCCAAAAGGTTGTCTTTGCCCGCTTCCAGTGCCAGCATTTTTTCCGCCAAGAGGGAATTGAGGACGATCTTTTTCTCCACGCCGGAATTGCCTTTGCAATATCGCGGCCTGATCGTATACTCAGCTCGCTGGAGAAATTCTTCCAAGGTAATCGTTTTCTCGCCGACCCTGGCGAGCAAGACGGCTTCGTTTTTCTTGTCTTTGAATTTGGAGCAGACCACCAAACAGGCGGCCAACAGCACAAGGATGATCGTCGTAAGGCGCAGGGAACTCAAAATTGTCACAGCCGCAGACCCTTTTTGTTTGTTTCTGCCTTACTATAGATTGACTACTTTCTTGACAAAATATGTAGCAGAACTCTCCGAGTTCGACCACAATATGCATTGCTGTTCCGCGTCTGGAGACGCCTCTGGAATTTGAGCATTTTTGTCAGAAAAAAGAAGACATTTTCAAGAGAAATAGGCCAAGTCGGCACCTCAAGACGCCTTCTACGGCCTGAATTCCGAATTTTGCCAGACGACTGGCGCTTTACATACCGCGGCCATGCCGCAACCCAAGAGTCAAAATGATTGGGGTCAAAATAATGTGTATCTGCCAAGTAACCTAACTGTTCACGAAAAACAGGCGTCCGCGATCAGAGACTGGCCACTTCGAGGTCAAGCCGGCCGTAGTTCTATTGCACCCATTTGATCGTCTTTATCTCAAACGGCTGAAAATCCAATTCGATTGTCTTGATCTTCACCTGGATTTCATGCAGATTGTTCTCCATAAGGTCCGTCTCGAAGACTCTCGCTGGAGACTTGGAAAAAGTCACTACACAGGAAGTGCTGTGGCCGCGCGGCTCGTAGAAACGCAGAATCCAGGCGTCTTCTCTCTCCGCCTTCTTGAGCACCTCCAAGACAACGTCTTCCGTGTTCAGCGAGCAGGGGAATTGAAGGTCCCCTGCATCCATTCCTTCAAAAACCGCCACAGGCTGATTCAGTTGCGCCGCCTCGGAAAAGACGGCAGATTCTGCCAGGCCCAGTGCATGCGGCAGCAAGCTGTAGGTAAAGTCGTGCACCCCTCGATCAGCCTCAGGATCCGGGTTGGATGTGGAGCGCAACAGATTCAAGTCGATGGTGTTGTCCAGAACTTTGTGGCCATACTTGCAGTTATTGAGTAGCGCCACGCCATAGTCCAAATCCGATAGGTCGACGAAACGATGTCCGACCACCTCAAACTTGGCCATGTCCCAACTGGTATTGCGGTGCGTCGGGCGTTTCACGTAGCCGTATTGGATTTCATAGGCCGCTTCGGTACTAAGGACGTTGACTGTAAAAGCCACGCGCAGCATCTTATGCCGCTCCCGCCAATCGACGTGAGTGGCAAAATCCAGACGCTTGCTATTTGCAGTCAGGGTGACCACTTGCTGTACAGGCGAATCGCCAACCAGAAACGCCAAGCGCAATTGTTGCAGCAGCGGACCATAGCTTTGCCACTGCCAGGAAGTGAGCTGCGCCTGGCCGATCCACTGGTTCTCATAGAAAATATCCACGTCCCAGGCGTCCCAACTGGCCGGGCGGTCATCGTAAAGATTGAGCACGTTGCCCTTGACCATGATCTCCCTGTTGCTTTCCTTATCGTAGGCGCGCATGACGGTCCCGTCGGCGGAGAATTCGTAGCGAATCAGATCGTTCTCCAGCACCATTTCCTTCGGCGGCGTCCATCCGGCGCTGGTGCTTCTCCCGCCGGTGCGCTTGACTGTTCTTGCCGCCAAAGGTGGTATGTCCGTTAGAATCACCGGGCCCTCCGGGGTTTGCTGAGCCAAGACTTTTTCTCCCCGCTCATCGACGATTTCATAATCCTCCCAGCTAACCGGCAAGGTAAGAGGCCGTCGATATGAATATGAGAGAGTATTAATAAAGCTCAGACTATCCTCCTGCCTTTTTAGCAACTGCTTTCCTGCCACACTGAAAAGCGCGTGGGCTTTTTCTTGCAGATCGGCATATTCCTGGCGGCAGGTTTCATACACCAACGCGATACTGGATCCGGGTATAATATCGTGAAACTGATTGATGAGAATCTTTTTCCACATGGCGTCAAATTGATTTGCCGGATACTGGCTCACCGGCAAGAGACTATAGAGCGCCTCCAACTCGCGCATTTTCCGCTCAAAGTAACGGTTCATCTTTTTGTTAAAGGCCTGGGTGGTTAGAGTGCCGCGATGCAATTCCAAATACAGTTCCCCGTTCCAGCGATGCAAGAGATCGCGCTTTTGCGTCAGGCGATCCAGCAGCGGCTGGGCGTGGCCGAATTCCACTCGCGGACACGGATACAAATCCCGCTGGCGCAAGCCGGTTTCGATGATGTCCTCGGTGGGTCCGCAGCCGCCGTCGCCCACGCCATACAGAACCAGAAACTCATCCAGGCGATCCCGTTCCTCGAAATTCTCCTGGGCATACATGAGACTCGCAGGTCTGAGATCGCTATTGTAAGTGTCCTCCGGGGGAAAGTGCACCACAATTTCGCTGCCGTCAATGCCGCGCCAGATAAATGTGTGGTGGGGGAACCGGTTGAACTGATTCCAGGAAATCTTTTGCGTGACCATAACTTCCAGGCCGCATTTCTGCAAAATCTGCGGCATGGCGGCGCTGTAGCCAAAGACGTCCGGCAGCCAGAGATTTTGCACCTGCACGCCAAATTCATCCTGAAAAAAGTTCTTCCCATGCAGGATTTGTCTGACCATGGACTCGCCACTGATGATGTTGCAGTCCGCTTCCACCCACATACCGCCTTGGACTTCCCATCGACCGGCCGCCACCTGCTCTTTGATTTTGGCGTACAGGCCGGGGAAATGCTCTTTCACGAAAGCATAGTGTTGCGCCTGTGAAGCGCCGAAAACATAACTCGGATATTTCTCCAGGAGGGAGATTTGGTTGGCAAAGGTGCGGGCGCACTTGCGCACCGTCTCGCTCACCGGCCACAGCCAACCGGTGTCGATGTGTGAATGACCCACCGCAATCGCCTTGAGACTGGAACCGCCGGCTTTTTCATTCAACAAAGGCGATAACTCCTGTCGCGCCCGTTTGACTCCGTCAGGGTCCTCAAGGAAAGTGTCCATGGCCGAGTTGAGACCACGCAAAATCCGCGCCCGGCGGACGCTTCTATCCGGCAGGGCCTTCATCATGTTGTTCAGAACATAAAAGTCCAGATAAAGCTGCCACACTTCAACATCGAACCGAGCCAAGGCCAAATCCTGTACCGTGGCCTCGTAATGTCCGAATCTCTTCAAGTCCTTCGGGTGCGGATCGCGCTGCAACTCCAAGCCGAACATCTGCGCGGCAGTGACTTCGATCCACAAATCGACCGGCTCACCGCCTTTGGCTGCTTCACTGATCAAATAGCGGTCGCGCTTAAAGAACGGCTGCCAAACCGAATGGATGCTCAAGCCATGTGCCGGGATGCCGGCGGCGTCAAAGATGCAGGCCTCGCCGCCCAGGTTCAATCTCGCAGCGACGGGCTTGCCACTCCACTCGGAAGGAATCGTTCCTTGCAGATGAAACCAGGCCACCTGCCAATTTTTGCCCCAAGTTTGCCCGACCTGGATGGGAGCATATTTCCCGCCCAACCTGCGGTCAAATGGAACCGCAGGATCAAAAATGCAAAACTCTGCCTGAAGCGGTACTTCTTCCGGATAAAAGAGGCTTTTGAGTCTTTCGATGAATAATTCACTCCGCTGTTCGTATAGTTTTCGTTCTTTATCAATCATCATTTACCTCGAGCACTCTGCAATTTGATGGACGGTCAGAAATATAATACAAGCATGATCCATAGAATTCCCCAAAGGAAATGCCCTGCAACCGCTTTCGGATTTCAGGCCGGCAGCCTTGATGAACTTTTGATATTTTGACAAGGAACCTTCTGCTGTAAGAAGGAGGATACCCGACGAATTCGCGCCGGCCGGCGGCCGCCATTCCTCATCGACCAAAAAACAATCTTGGTGAAACAACATTTTTCGTCTAAGAACATGACCCCGGGACTATCTGTTCAGCGCAATCGGGCGATCTCTCAGGGCGACTCGATTCGCACCCGGTCTTTCGGAACCGTCTCGCCGGTGCCGGCATCATGATGGGATAAGCTCGTAGCATCCAAAACCGGACGGACCTCTGCGGTCCTGCCGGGCGGGCCCTGCGTGTTTGCAAAATGATCACCCTTTCACGGACAGGTTCAAGGGAAAAAACATTGCCAGCTTTGCGTGCCCTGCGTGAGGAGCTCGCTCGTGTGGTCGCTTACGCTGGGATCAGCAACACTACGCATGACTAAGGCTCTCTTGTACCGTTACGGTTTACTCAATCTGTTGAGCGAATTTACTCAATTGCCCACACAGAGTCAATATCGAAAATGGATGATGGGGGTTCAAACAAGGGAGGATGGAAGGACGCACCCCGATGGCATAGCCGCATCTCCGCCGACTCATTACGGGGCGCCGCCCTTTGGAACGCTAATCAAATCCGGTCAGCGCCGATTGCCTTTTTCGGATGGCATCCTACCAAAGGCAGGATAACGCTGAAAAAACCTACCACAGAATTGTTGCCCCGTGATTGTTGCTAAGCAAGTGCAGCCTATTTGCCCCTCAAAGAATTCATTCGGCACAAATCGGGTGACCTCCGCAAGAATCAACGTCAATCTACTTCCCAATGGAATTTGCAGAGTCGCAGAGTTCATCATTTGGTGATCGGTCGCCATCTCCGCAGATTGCTTTCATATGAATCAATAATCCTGAATTGGAAACTCCATCCTTCATAAGGCTCTAACATGTTGATGAATTCTTCGATGGTGATTTCTTTTCCGTCTATGACGAATAGCCGATCGTATTCACTCCTTGTGGGATTCAAATTGCTTTCGATGCGGCCTTCGACCGTTCTATATGCGTCAATCTCCCATTGGTCGTCTTTTCGCTTGATTTGTCTCTTGTTGATCTTTTTCCTGATGATCTTTTTCAGAGTCTCCTCCGCCCCTTCGATGTCAGCATCCCAGTCGGACAAGACTTTGATTACATATCCCGAATAAGGCTCTTCTTTGACCTCCACAGCTTCTGAGGCAATTCCGGTCGGCACCGGAAACGATGCAATCTTGAAATGATATTCCCGCCGCCAGCGGTCCTGAACATAAAAGTCCTTGCCGGATTCGAGAGTACTGTGACCCAAAACGCTCATGAAATCTCCTTGCTATTATGGCTTTTGGCCATTGGCCTGTAGCTATTGGCTTCCCTCGCCCGCCTCCCCGAAGACATACCAACCCCCCCATCCTGCTTTAAAGGCTGCTCATCGACTCAACAAAAACAGAACACGGGTTCCAATCAGCCATCGGCTTTACCAACTCTACAAAACAAACTTAACTCTCCTCCGACCGAGCCAGCCAGGAGCCAACCGCCAAACGCCATCATTGTAGCTTTTGGCTACTGGCTATTGGCTTCCCCTGCCAGCTTCCCCGGTGCCAAGCCAACATGCCGCACCCTGCCTCGGACTTTTTATCAAATCCACAATACCGAACCAGC
>DYKH01000819.1 GCA_020722685.1 Caldithrix sp.
CTTGTTATCCTTTCTTTAGTTGACTATAAACATCAAATCCCGTAACTTTTGAACGATATTGATCTTTTGCTCGTGCCACACACCTCCATATCCCTGGGAGACGACGGGATCGAGTATTTTTTGGCATGGCGATTGGTGTCGTATTTTCTTGCAAAGACAAGCAGCTGCGCACCTACCGAAGGGAGAGGCATAGTATTATTCTTTTCTGTTTGATGACTCCGACAGACGGACCAGCGAGCCACTATTCGCGGAGCGAAATGCGGCTTCTATGACCCGTACGGAACGAGCCACATCGCGCGGGTCAACGGCAAGAGGAGCGCCTTTGAGAACTGCATCGGCGAAATTCTCGTAGAAAGAGCGCCATCTGCCGGGGATGGTTGGAACAATTGTCTCGGTCTTTCCGTCGTGGAGGCGACCGTACGAAGAGGGGTTCTCGACGGCTGAATCTATATCGCCCTTGATCATGGCTTGTTCTTGTGGATCCAGCCCGTACTTCATAAATGTGGCGTGCGTGCCGAAAGCGTGTATTCTTGGTTTTGGTATTGCAGACAGGGAGGAAACATCACACACGGCGGTTTCGCCTCTTGAAAAGCCGATAACAACCAAAGCGTGGCTTTCGACGTCCGTATGGGGGATATCGTAATGCATACGCGCCCAGACCGTTACTGGTTCGCTTCGGAAGATTTGAAGTATTTGATCTATCATGTGAGCGCCGAGATCATAAAGCTTTCCGCCGCCCATCTCACGCCGGCCTCGCCATCCTCCCCACGCTCCAAAGCCTTGCCATGCCATTTCGAGCCATCGGAGAGCGCCGAGCCTGCCATCATCAACGAGCTTGCGCAACGTGAGGAAATCTCCGTCCCAGCGTCGGTTCTGGAACACGGTCAATAGTTTTCCTACTCTTTCCGAGGCAGCAATCATTCTGGAGCAGTCGGCTTCGGTCAGAGCCATTATTTTATCGGTAACGACGTGTTTTCCAGCCTCAAGCGCCTGAACGGCCATACTAGCGTGAGTGCTGTTTGGTGTGGCAAGGATCACTGCGTCCACGGAAGGGTCGTTGAGAACTGCTTCGAAACTTTTGTATGTCTTGCATCCTCTTTCTTTTTGGAT
>DYKH01000048.1 GCA_020722685.1 Caldithrix sp.
CCAAACTGTCATGCTGGAAGCATCTTTTCAAATTATTGCACGAACAGCATGGTGTTTCCTTATTGCTATTGCAGACACAGCCTTGATCCCGGCAACGGTTGCTGTCCCTTGCCTTGCTTTTGATAGTAGACGCGCAAGACTTTGCTGCCACCGCTCTGAAAATAGGTGACCTTGATGGCGTGTCTGCCCGCCGTCAGCCGGATCCTACCGCTTTTCTCCATCGGCCCATGTTCTCCATCACTGTCCACAACCAGCCGATCGTCGATGAATAGTTGACTACCGTCATTGGAAACAGTAGAAAAACCGTATTCGCCCTCCTCGTCAATTTGCACATATCCGGTGAACATCAAGGCGAAATTCTCTTTCGGTAAATCCAAGGATGCCAAGTCAAAGCCCGATGCGCGCCCGCTTTTGCTTGGCTGGAGTTTAGAAAAATCCGGAAGTTTGGTGAACGCCCCTTCGTACAATGCCCATTCTACTCCGTTTCGATGCGGATCGACGAAATCATAATTGGCGGAACTCTTGACGCTTGGATGATAACTCTGCTTAAACGCTTTGGCGTTGATGATGAGATTCTTCGTGACGGTTACAGGAGACCGGTAAACCAGTGCGCTCTCGTCCGGCTCGCTCCCGTCTAAAGTGTAATGAATGACCGCGCCAGGCGTCTTGCATTTCATCTTCACGATGATTTCCTCACCCACATTCATCGTCGTATCATTGGGACTGATGACTGGGGTGGCTACAAAAGGCGCGTAGCTTTTTCTGGCAAAACTGGCAGAGGTGAATGCATAGCTTCCGGATTCGATCTCGTAAATCGCCCGTCCATTTTCCCGGCGCACAAATCGTACGCCCGGACTCTTGGATGCTATTTGTCCGCTCTCGGTCACAGCTTTTTCGTCATCCGCGGGTACATAAATGGTCGCGGTGGTGTTGGCCGGGATGGAAAAATTCCAGGAAAATTTCTTACCCACGATGCTCCATTCGCTAGTGATCTTACCGCGCAGGGAATGGTAAGAGGCCTTCACAAAATCGAGTTCGCCCTCTACCAGCGGTTTCATGACCAGGTGCTCCCAAGCTGGTCGCAGCGGATCGGATTGAATGCCGGCGAGGTACTCATAAAACCAAGTCAGGAGATCGCCCAGCAACATGACGTGATTATGGGAATTCATGGCGGCATCGCCGGTGTCGCCGTTCCAAAGCTCCCAGATGGTGGTCGCGCCGTGCTCCACCATGTAGCCCCAACTGGGATAGGTGGTCTGCGCCGCCAGCGCATAAGCAATGTCCGGTCGCCCGTTGTCCGAAAGAGTTCGCATCAGCCATTGGCAGCCAATGAGCCCGGTGCCAACGTGCCCTTCGGCTTCCCCCATGATTTTCTCCACCAGATTGTCGAAAATGCGGCTGCGGTACTCGTCGGGCACCAAACCGAAACGAAGAGCGAGAATGTTGGAGGTTTGCGAATTGTTTGAATACTGCAAGGAATTCTTGTCGAGAAATTTGTCGTTAAAAGCCTTTTTCATTTGCTCGGCTTGGGCGCCGAATTCGGCCGCTTCAGCCGGCTTGTTCAGCAGCGTGGCAAACTTTTCCATCAGCTTCAGCTCATAGTGAAAATAAGCGGTGCCGATCAGCTCGGCGCTGGTAGTTTGCTTGTGGTCAGTGGTGTGAATGAGCCGCAAATCCTTGGGCGGCACGCACCAATCGCCGTAGGTGTCCTTTTGCATGATGCCGTCCTGCACGTATTGGCTCATGTGCTCCATCCATTTTTTCATGCTCGGATAGTGCCGCTCGATGGTGCGCAAATCGCCGTACTGCTCGTATAGCATGGCCGAGATGATTAGATAGGAGCCGGGCCAGGTGGTATTGTCCGAATAGATGGGCCAGTAGGAGGGGGCCACGTCAGGAATGCTGCCGTTTGGGCTTTGCGCGTCTTGAATGTCCACCAGCCATTTGTTGTAGAAATTGGCCACGTCGAACAGAAAGCTCTCGCCGCGCGATTCCGCCGAGCGGTCGCCCAGCCAACCCTGCCGTTCGTCCCGTTGCGGGCAATCGGTGGGAATGCTGCGATAATTGCCGCGAATTCCCCAGACGGCATTCTGATAGATTTTGTTGATCAGCGGATTGGAGCAGGTGAACGTTCCGGCTTGCGGCAAAGCGTCATGTACGACTCTTCCTTCGATGGCGGCCAAGTCCGGCTTGCCCGGATAGCCTTTCATTTCCACATAGCGAAAGCCGTGATAGGTGAAGCGCGGCTCCCAGACTTCGACGCCATCGCCTCTCAGAATGTAAACGTCCGTCACCTCAGCGCCGCGGATGTTGTCCATAAAAAGAGTGCCGTCGGATTTCAACGTCTCGGCAAAGCGCATGGTCACCTTGGTTCCGCGAGGTCCTTTCACCTTGAGTCGCACCCAGCCCACCATGTTTTGTCCCATGTCGATGACAAACACACCGGACTGCGGCTCCGAGATGGCTACCGGCTGGATGGTCTGAGTGATTTTGATCGGCTCGATGGGCTGAGCCGCCAGAACCGGGCTGGCCTTATCCACAAGGTTGGCCTTTTGCCAGGCGGAATCGTCAAAACCCACTTTGGCCCAATCCGGCATCTCCTTTCGGGCGTCGTAGACTTCACCATCGTATTCGTTGTTGGCGCGGATGGGGCCGTCGGCGGTGAGCTTCCAGCTTTCATCGCTGATGACCTGTGCGAAAGTGCCATCCTGGTAGTGGATATTGATTTGCAGCAGCAGCTTGGGATAGCCAAAATCCCGCGTGCTCTTGGCGTTGCGCGGAGCGAAATAGCGACCATTGCCGAGAATGACGCCCACTGCATTCCTTGTCAGCAGCAAATCCTTGGTCACATCGAAGGTCATGTAATAGGCGCGTTTGCCGTACTCGCTCAAAGCTGGCGCCAATACCTGATCGCCGATTTTCTTGCCATTGATGTAGAACTCAAATAGCCCCAAACCACAGACGAAAGCAGTCGCCCGCGCCACCTTTTTGTCGATTTGGAATTCGTGTCGCAGCATCCTCGCCGAAAGACGGCGGTGCTCGGCCTTCGGATTGTCTTCTCTCACGGCTTTGTCCAAACCGATCCATTTGGCCTGCCAATCCGATTCCTTTAGCAAACCCGTCGACCAGAAAGCCGGCGCGCTCCAATCGGAGACAATGTCCTCTTTGTCCCAAACCTGCACCTTCCAGTGATAAACCTGATCGCTTTGTAGCGGCGTTCCTTGATAGGAAATGTGACTCGTCTGTGCTGACACGACCTTTCCGCTATCCCACACGTCGCCGATGCCTTTATCCAGCTTGTCCCGGCTGCCGGCGACAAGAATTCGATAGGCGGTTTGCTTCTGTCCGCGTTGTTCGGATTGCAGCTCCCAGCTCAATCGCGGATTTGGGAGATCGATGCCTAAGGGGTTTTCGCGGTACTCGCAGCGGAGGTTGGGGGGAGGTAAGAGAGTAGAGGTTTGTTCTTGGGAGAAGGCCGGATAATTGGAAACCAATATGAGAGAAAGAAACGAATAAAACACTTTACGCGGATTCATTTTTTTGCTCCAGTTTTTGGGTAGGAATTTCCATGGCCGTCGGACCGCTCGATAATGACGGAAATGGGGACCTTCTTGGTAACCGCAAAACGCCCAAAGGAGGCGCAAAGCTCGCGAAGGATACTTATACACAACCGTAAAGAGTTAGACTCGGAGTTGCGGTCCAACGATTCTAGCGTTCTTTGCGCCTTCTTGGCGGGCTTTGCGGTTAAAGAGCGACATCCTGAACAATCCATGAGAGTTTTATTTCCGTGCTAACTTTACTCGAATCTTGTCAAGTAAATCTGAAAGGTGAGACAGTGAATTCAGCTTATTTCTTTCTTGCAAAGATTTCTCCTTGCGGTCGAAATGACAGAATGGCTCGAATGGCTCCATTATCGAGGTACTAATGAAATGCGCTGAGGATTTTTAAGAACTCATGAATGGACGTGATCACCACGTTTTCATGTATCGGATAGCTCTCTTTCACCGGCGCGACGATATAGGCGTCATCCAGTGCAAGATCTTCCATTGCGTTCCAAAATCCACGGCTGACCTGCGGTGTGAGAGAGGCTTTGAACTCCACGCCGATGCGTTTCGTTCCCCATTCAATGACCAAGTCCAGCTCAGCCCCCGCTGAAGTACGATAAAAGCCGGTTGTCGCTGTCCCCAGTTTCTGCATGATGTTTTCCAAAGCCATACCTTCCCAAGAAGCGCCGTAAACCGGATGGCCTAATAATGCGTCACTGCTATGAATACCCAACAAAGCGTGCAGGACCCCGGAATCTCGAAGATAAATTTTAGGGGATTTCACCTGCCTTTTCTTGGTATTGGCGACAAAGGGAGGAAAGACGCGGAGCATGAACGTCTGTGACAACAGGTCGATGTAAGAGCGCACCGTGGTATGGCTAAGACCCAGGGCCGAGCCGATGCTCGACAGATTCAATAATTGTCCGTGCTGGTGGGCGCAAATCTGCCACAACCGTCGCATGGTTTCCGCGGGAATTTGAAACCCCAACTGCGGGATGTCCCTTTCCAAAAAGGTTCGAACAAAGTTCTCTCGCCAAATGAATGAAGTCTCGTCCGAATCCGCCAAGATGCTCCTGGGGAATCCGCCGCGCAGCCAATACTGCTGCATGACGTCTTGATCTACGGACGCGACGAGTTCTTCAACTGAGAATGGATCGAGCTCAAGGAAGACGATGCGTCCGGCTAACGATTCGGAGGTCTGTCGGATGAGTTCTCTGGAAGCCGAGCCTAAAATGAGAAACTGTCCATTCGTGCCCCGTTCATCGATGATGCTGCGCAGGGTTGAGAATATCTCCGGGAGTCTTTGAATTTCGTCCAGGCAAATCAATTTCTCTTTGTGCAGTCCAAAGTACATTTCCGGCTCGGTCAGCTTTTGAATATCCGATGGCCGCTCCAGATCGAGGTAAACAGCATCACCGATTTCTTGTGCGATTTGTCTCGCTAATGTGGATTTGCCGGCTTGGCGCGGCCCCAAAATCGCAATGGCGGGAAATGACTTTAAGTACTCGCGAATCTTGCTGTGAAGGTCTCTTCTGACGTATGCCTCTGCCATGTCACCTTCCTTGATCAACGCTTCGATTGGTGTTTTCGTCGTAGTGGGCGACAATTCGGCCCATGTTTAAGGGCACGTCATTCCGATCGTAGAGAGAAATCTGAGGGGACAAGAAGTAAGATATTCAGCAGCTATTTTGCAGTACGGATTCCTCGCTTCGCTCGAAACGACATAGACCTGAACGGTGAAAGTTAGGAATCAAAAACGAAAAAATCAAGCAATTTACCTTGTAAATTGCAAGTTGAACTTTCAATTTGCAAGGTTGATTGGGTTCGAACAGACTCTTTTACTCCACGGATCAGCACGCAAGTACACGGAAAACTGCTGAGACAGGTCCGCCCTCTGTCTCGTCTTTTTCTGTGTCGCCTCCGTGTTGTTCGGTGGTAGAGATTTTTTGCCGGGCAATTCCGTTTAAGGATGATAAAAAAGTGGGATTTTTCTCCCACCTTTTCATCCATTATTCGTGCGGGTATTCGAACACGTATCTCCCGGAACCGAGCGAAACCACCACATCGTTTCCTTTTTGTACGGCTTTGCCGGTTCCAAGAGTTTTCGCGATGGGCTTGCCGCTTTCGGTTATATCAGCCAATTTAGCTGTCGGCAGGGTCGCGGTCGCAGTGGTATTTGCCGGTACCTCCAGTGTTACCTGCATCCGCTTGTCCTTGATCTCCCAATTGCAGGCGACAGGACCGTACATGCTATGGACTGCGGCTCTCACAAATGTCAGTCCGCCGCCGGAATGCGGCTGAAAGAGAATGTGCTTGTAACCCGGCTGCTGCGGGTCGATCTCGATGCCGGCCACCACGCGATAGAGCCACTCACCGATGGCGCCATAGGCGTAGTGGTTAAAGGAGTTCATGCCCGCATCCTGAAAAGTGCCGTTCGCCTTGATGCCGTCCCAGCGCTCCCAGATGGTGGTCGCCCCGCGGGTAATCGGATACAACCAGGAGGGATACTTTTGCCGGTTGAGCAGCATAAAGGCTTCGTCATAATAGCCATAGTCGGTTAGTGCGTGACAGACCAGTGAGGCGCCGAGAAAGCCGGTAGTAATGTGCTTGAATTTGTTGACGTCGTCTGCCAGTCGTTTGGCGGCTTGCTGACGCATGTTTTCGGGCAACAAATCAAAGCACAAGGCCAGCGAGTAGGCGGTTTGCGTGTTGGGCGAAATGCGTCCGTTCGCTGTGACAAACTCATCTACGAACACCTTTTTGATCTTTTGCAGCAACTCCGCATACTTTGCCGCATCCTCCTTTTTGCCGAGGATTTCCGCTGTCCGCTGCAGCAAATCCGTAGAGTGGGCAAAATGCGCCTGGCAGACGAAATCTTTGTCCGTGGTTGCGCCGGGATAATCCGAATGAGTGGTGGCGTATGCCAGCCAATCGCCAAAGGTGAAATCCATGTTCCAGAAATAGGTGTCGCCGGCCTTGTTCGCCACGTAATCGACCCAGGCTTTCATGCTTGGATACTGCTCCTCCAAAACACGCTTGTCGCCATAACTGAGATAGACGATCCACGGCACCACCACAGCGGCGTCGGCCCAACCGGCGGAGGCGACGTTGGCGTCCGGTTTTTCCCGATCAAGCACGTTGGGAATGACGTGCGGAACGGCGCCGCTGGGCTTTTGATCAATCGCTACGTCCTTAAGCCATTTGGTATAAAATGAAGCCACGTCGCCGTTAAAGCAAGCCGTACGGGCAAACACCTGCGCATCGCCCATCCAACCGAGCCGCTCGTCGCGCTGGGGACAATCGGTCGGCACGTCGACAAAATTGCCCTTTTGGCCCCAGAGAATATTGTGCTGCAACTGGTTGATCATGGGATTCGAGCATTCGAAGTTGCTGGTGGGAGCATAAGCCGAATGCACCACGATGCCGGTGATGGCCTCCGAGGTCAGCTCGCCGGGATAACCCTCCACTTTGACAAAACGGAAACCGTGAAAGGTGAAATGCGGCTCAAAGACTTCCTCGCCGCTGCCTTGAAGGATGAACTCATCCGTCTGTTTGGCGCCGCGCAAATTCTCGATGTAAAAATTGCCATCCTTGTCCAACACCTCGGCGTGCTTTAATGTGACCTTTGTTCCGGCCGGGCCCTTGACCTTCAGACGCACCCAGCCGACCATGTTCTGTCCCAGATCAACTACCGTTTCCCCCTTGGGTGTCTTGATCACTTTGGCCGCTTTGATCTCTTCAATCTTTTCCACCGGCGGCCCGGCGGGGGCCACCAACTTTTTCTGCGGCGCGGCCATCTTGAGCACCTTTGCCCAGCCCGTGTCGTCATAGCCCGGACTGCTCCAGCCTTTTTTGATCAGCCGAGCATCGTAGGTTTCGCCGTGGTAAATATCGGAGGCCAAGATCGGCCCGGTGCTGCATTTCCAGGTTTCGTCGCTGCCAACGATTTGTTCTCGCCCGTTTTCATAAGTGATTTGCACCTGCACCAGCAGCGCCAGCTTGTCGCCGTAGAAATTCTTCTTTCCCGACCAGGTGAGAAATCCCCGATACCAGCCATCGGCCAAAGTTACACCGATGGCGTTTTTGCCGGCCTTGAGCAGAGGCGTGATGTCGTAAGTTTGATACTGGAGCCGCTTGTCATAAGCCGTCCAGCCGGGAGTGAAAACCTCTTTGCCCACTCGTTGGCCGTTCAGCTCCATTTCGTACAGCCCCAGACAGGTGATGTAGGCGCGGGCGGAGGCGACCTTGCCATCCACCGTGAACTCTTTGCGCAGCAAAGGAGAGGGATTGGTCTTGTCTTCTTCCTCCGGCAGAGTCGGCTGAATCCAAGAGGCTTGCCAATCGGACGGGTTCAGCAAACCCATTTCCCAATAGGCGGCTTGGCTCCAGGCTGTCGCCTTGCCCTTGGCGTCCCAGATTCGCACTTGCCAATAATAGCGTGTGCGTGATGCCAGCGCCGGACCTTCGTACACCACATGGATCGAAGCATCCGAGCTGATTTTGCCGCTGTCCCAAACAAGATTCTTATTCTGCTGCAAATTGGCCAAACTCATAGCCACCCTAATCTGATAGGCAGACTGCATGACATTGCGCTCCGTAGCTTCGATCTCCCAGCTCAACCTCGGCTTGGCAATGTCGATTCCCAGCGGATTGACTTTGTACTCACAGCGCAGGTGCGAAAGCGTCAAGGCCGCTTTGGCGGCATAACTCAACGATGCCATTCCAAATAGCGATACGATGATTAGGCAAGACAATAGACTTTGGTGCTTCATGGACTCCTCCTCGATTAGAATTCAGAACAGCATACTCCCTTATGATGTGGCGTGGTAGTCCCCGATTGATGCGGATAAAGATAGAAACTTGATGAGGGAAATGCAATGAAAAGTTGAGGGGGGAAATCTTTTTGGGGAATTGTAATTTGGCACGGCCAGCCATACCAAACGTATCACTTGCCCTTTCCGGAAATAACGTAATGTCAAAGAATTCGATGTCAATCGAGAATTGCCCCTAACAAGATCAATTCACCATGATTTTCGTGTACCTCAATCGCCTTTTCCATGGCGCGGGATACAGCTTGCAAGAGCCTTAAGCTTTCTGAGAGGCCGACCGCGGAGAGCATAAAAATTCCTCAGGTGGTTCGTTGTCACAATGAAACGTTTTGATATTCTCCCTTTCTTCTTTTGCCCATAGCCATTTGGGCTGGCGACCATAGTGTTTGCCAATTACGTTATCTATGACCTGACCTGAGCGATTGTTATTTACCGCGAAGACCTTTTGAGTGTTTAGTATGTTTTGATCACATGGGTTTTTACTTTACTGATGTGGCTACTATTTATTGTATGTTTGATTAATTCTTTCGTCATTTTGTGGCTATTTCTAGTAGTCACATCAATGAGGTAAATACCCACCTTGTATTTTTCGGAATGCAAACCATGGTAAAGCCTCGCCAACTTTTGCTCAACGTCATCGGCCTTGCGCATTTCCAGATCATCCAAGACCAGCCTGATCTCGCCTTCCAGATTTGCATCGTCCAACGTTCGAAGCTTGTCTATGACCGGCAGGAGGTGTTCGGCTTCGAGGTGTTTTAGATTTTGTACTGCCAAAGTTCTTACATCGGAATCGTGCTCTAAGACAAAATTCAGCAGCGGGTCGCTTGCCTCCACGACGCCACAGGATATAACACTGCCAAGGCAAAGAATCGCCTGCTCAATGACTTGGGGATTCTCCGAATACAGCTTTTGCGCCACCGGCTCAACAATCGCGGGACGGGCAAAACTTTCCAGCGCCTTGATTGCCGCCAAAACGACATAATCGTTGTCATCTTCCAACAAGCCTAAGTACTTGTTTGACAAATTCGCTCACTTCGCTTTGAGCAAAAACTGATTGTACGGACATCAATACCATCAAAGTCGAGTACAAAAACCGCGTTGATGGCGGAAATAAGGTAGTCTTTGTCTCTTTCATGCAAGCCTCCGAATATTGGGTCTTTGCCAAATATAACACGGATGACGCTGATGACAAGGATTTTCACGGATGAGGCCGCCCCTTTAAAATCGACAATAGCGGTCATCAAAATCCGTGCTTATCCGTGTTACCCGCGTCATCCGTGTTCTATCTTTTGAAATGAATCCTAATGCTAATCTCCTGACGCGACCAGAAAATTTCCATAGCCGATGCAAGCCATGGCCAGCATCATGATGGCCAATCCACCCAACATGGTGCGGACGGCCTTGGCGCCGGAGTTTTTCCACTCCCCGGTGGCAAAGCCGCCAATATTGGAGCTGATGACGATCATGCCGATGTTCAGCGCCCAGCCAATCGACGGGCCGAGCTTTCCCAGCATGTTTTCCGCCGTGGACATGCCCCAGAGGGCAACGCTGCCGGAATACATCACGCCGATGAGGAGTAACACCAGCCAATAGAAGCCGGTTTTCGACTCTTGATATCGTTTCCAAGTTTGGTTTTTTGACAAGAGCAAGAGGCAATAGAGGATATTCGGAACCGCTCCACCCAGTAGAACCAGTGCGAGTATGGCGTTGACTGCTTGATGCGGAGCCGCTCCTCCCGCTTGGATGGCGGCGCCGGCGATTTCCTTGGCCCAATTCATATTCATGCCCAACGACAGCAGGCCGGAGAGCGCACCGCCGATGGCGGCCAGAAGCATGCCTACCACAGGGGATCGTTTAACCTTGTCGCCGATACCGGACACATTCTCGTCGCCCAGTGCTTTGCCGCGGAGATTCCCGGCCTGGATGCTGGCAATCAAAGCTGCCAGCATCAATAGGACGCCGGCCACGATCCACTTTCCGCCGGCATTGGCCAAAGTTTCCGGATTGAAAATGGCAATGGGCAACAGTACGCCAACGATGCACATGGTTCCCACCAACAGCGCGAAAGCCAGGGCCGTCCCCAGATAGGTCAGCGATATGCCGAACAACAACGAGCCGGCGTAAACGGAGACGCCCCAGAGCAAGGCGATCAACAAATTCCCCGCCGAAACCTGAGCAAAAGCTTGGAAAAGATTTGGTACAGTGATCGTGGCAATCAGCCAGGGGAAAAATCCCAGTGACAGGACGCTAAAAGGCAGCCAGTTGTTTTCCCAACTCCACTTGCGCGTGAGCTTCATGGGCAAAGCAAAGGAACCGTTGATAGCCCCGCCAAGTATGGCGAGCAAAGCGCCCAAGGTAATGCCGGTCATGCATGTCCTCTCCTCGTTCGGTGGTCATTCTGCAAAGTGAGACCCCTGCAAAGAATCCAGACCTGAGAGGTCTCCGCGATTCTTCGGGTCTGGTCTTGATTCCGCTGTGAGGGTGAATATATAAACACTTCTCATTGTACGCAACCGCTTTTCTCTGTGCCAGGCAAATCATAGCGCCGCGAGTGGCCGCAATCAAACTTCTTAACCGCGAATGAGCGCTAATGAACACGAATAGGGAATGAGCGTGCATTCGCGTGGATTGGCGGTTGATAGAATCTTCGCTCTCATGATGGTTTTTCCAGTGCCTTTCTATGGATTATTAAGAATCCGCCCCTAAGCTGAAAGCATGGTTGTCGATCGAAGATGCCGCAGACATCAATTTGAAATTACCCGGAAAATGTCTTGACAATCTGGCAAAAGTTGCTATTTTTAGGCGACATTTCTCGCTACATTGGTTCACAGCGCTAACGCCCTATGCTTCGACACCCATGTTGTGGTTCGGCACAGTACTGCTAAACGCAAAGTTCCAAGCAATGGCTTGAGGACCTCAAGTTCGGGCCGATGACCTTTGGCTGACTGCAAAATCTCCTGCGTGAGCTTAGCCGCAACTGTGCACGACGCTCCATGATGAGCATTGCTGAATGACGCTTTCCCTTCAAGAATTCGTTTTGACACGGACCTACCTCTTTTGTGAAGAGTGCAACATTGGAGATATTCCCGCATCT
Source organism: Caldithrix sp. (assembly GCA_020722685.1). The sequence goes on from DYKH01000048.1 coordinate 11,469, forward strand.
TTCTTCTTCCTTATACCTGGAATGCAATTGGCCGTTCTCGTTCACTGTTGTCTATTTTTTCCGTCGCATGATCCCATCTAACTTAGCGCGGAGGATCAAATCATGATTGCAACGTTCACTCCATGGCTATGCAAAGCTCAAAGTAGCGCGGTATTGCTGCTGGCCGCTGTGGCGGTTCTCCTGACTTGTGCTCCTTCCACCAAGCCGCCGGAAGATCCTTACAAGGGTTTTCGCATGGGCGTGCAAAGTTATTCCTTGCGGGCTTTTACCGTTCAGGAGGCGATTGCGGACGTGAAAAAGCTCGGCCTGCATTTCATCGAGATTTTTCCCGGGCACTTTCCCATTACCAGCTCTGCTGAAGAACGAGAAGCGCTGAAGCAGATGCTCACCATTAACCAAGTCACTTTTGTCGCTTATGGTGTCTGCGATTTCAAAGGCGATTCGGCTTTGGCTCGTCAGTATTTCGAGTTTGCCAAGGATATGGGAATTGAGGTTCTCGCGGTTAATCCAACGTCTGAGGAATTGAGTTTTCTTGAACGTTTAGTGCAAGAGTATGACATCAAGGTAGCGATTCACAATCATGGTCCCAAAGCTCGCTATGACAAATTGCAGGACGTGCTCAAAGCCGTCGCCGGACGCGATCCACGCATTGGTGCTTGCATCGACACCGGACACTTTATGCGTTCCGATGAAGATCCGGTCATCTGCGCCAAGTCTCTCGGGGCCAGAACTCACCTCATTCATCTAAAGGATATCAAGACAGAGGGGGAGAAGAAGATCTTTACTGTTCAGGGGGAAGGCGACATGGACATGAAGGCATTCTTTGCCACGCTGAAATCGCTCAAATTCAATGGACCGCTTTCATTGGAATATGAAGAGAATAAGGACAATCCCATGCCGGACATGGAGACCTGCATGGCCAACATCAGGAAGGCTTTGGAAAAAGTGAAGTATTAGCATCGAGCGCTAAGAACAAATAGGAGAACCACAAAAGCACAGGAGGCACACGATGTCAGAAGTGAAGGTAGCAACGGCTACGGATGAAAAATCAAAATGGTTGTTTTGGACCTGTTTCATCGCTCTGGTGGCCACGTCGTTCGGCTTTATCATCCGCGCCCAAATCATTAACGAGCTGGGTGTGCATTTCGACCTCAGCGAAACGCAGAAGGGCGAGATCTTGGGCGTGGGCTTGTGGCCGTTCTCACTGAGCATTGTCTTGTTTAGCTTGGTGATCGATAAAATCGGTTATGGCAGAGCCTTGCTTTTCGCATTGATCTGCCACGTTACCTCGGCGATCGTCACCATTTTTGCCAACGGTTATACCATGTTGTATGTTGGCACATTCATCCTTGCTTTGGGCAACGGAACCGTGGAGGCGGTTATCAATCCGGTCGTGGCGACCGTTTACTCGAAAGAGAAAACCAAGTGGCTGAACATCCTTCACGCCGGCTGGCCGGGAGGCATGGTCTTGGGCGGCATGCTGATACTCATCTTGATTCCCAATATGGCCTGGCAGGTGAAAGTGGGCTTGATCCTCATACCTGCGGCGGTTTATGGATTCATGATGATTCGCGCCAAGTTTCCGGTACATGAGCGCGTCAAAGCCGGAGTTCCTTACAAGGTCATGCTGCAAGAAGCCGGTATCATCGGTGCATTGTTGGTTGTCGTGATTATGATCGGCGAGATTGGTCGAATTTTCGCCTGGTCTTTGACATTGCAGGTCGTACTGGCGGCAGTCCTGGTCATCGCTTACGGACTCTATGTACGTTCGTTGGGTCAACCGCTCTTCATTTTCCTTGTTTTGTTGATGATCCCCTTGGCGACGACCGAGTTAGGCACCGATAGCTGGATCACCGAGCTGGTCAATCCAGTCATGGCAAAAATCGGCATTCATTCCGGCTGGGTTTTGGTCTACACGGCTTTCCTAATGATGGTGCTCAGGTTTTTTGCCGGCCCCATTGTGCACAGGCTTAAGCCCTTGGGCCTGCTTGCACTGGGCAGTGCCGTCGCTGTTTTAGGCCTCATCTTTTTATCCAAGGCCGCCGGCATCCTGATTTTTGTGGCGGCGACGGTTTACGGCTTGGGCAAGACCTTTTTCTGGCCGACCATGCTGGGAGTCGTAGCGGAAAGATTCCCCAAAGGCGGGGCGGTTACCATCAATACCATTAGCGGCGTGGGCATGCTGAGCGTCGGCATCATCGGCGCGGCTTTTCTCGGCAACATTCAGGATAAGCAGATCGATCACACTTTGCAGAATGAAAATCCGGCCATTCACGCGCAAGTCATTGGCGCGACCAAAACCAGCATTTTTGGCAAATACAATTCCATTGACCAAGACAAACGCGCGGCTCTCTCAGTGGGTGATAGAGAAGTGGTAGAAAACGCGGTGGCTAAGGCCAAGAAAAGCGCCTTGATGACGGTCGCAATCTTTCCAACCATCATGCTCATCGGCTACCTCATTTTGATCCTCTACTTCCGGGCAAAAGGAGGGTACAAGCCGGTCGAATTGACGGCGCACACTGAATAAACCTGTGAGGTCTTCAAGACCTAACAGATTTACATGCTTGTCAGAGTCATTTCACAATAATTAAACCTGTGAGGTTTCCAAAACCTCACAGGTTTGGTTAGCTTGCCACGCTTTCTATTTAAGGGAGTCGCTATGGGAGTGAAGGTTCGGCTGGGTTTGATGATGTTTCTGCAATATGCTATTTGGGGGGCTTGGTTTCCCGCCCTTTCGGCTTATTTACAAAACACGCTCGGCTTCAATGGTACGCAAGTGGGAGTCATTTACAGCCTGTTGCCGTTGGCCACGATTATTTCGCCCTTTATCGGCGGCCAACTGGCTGATCGCTATTTTGCCTCGCAGAAGGTCATCGGAGCCTTGCACTTATTAGGAGGCGTGTTCATGTTGGTGCTCGCCTTCATCACCCATTACTCCACCATGGTGTGGTTGCTGTTTGCCTATTCTTTGGTCTACGCACCGACTTTAGCATTGACAAATTCGTTGGCATTTCATCACCTGTCCAGCACCGAAAAAGAATTCGGCCTGATCCGCGCCGGCGGTACCATCGGTTGGATCGCCATCGGCTTGCTGCTTTCCGGCTGGCGAATACTTGCTACCTCCAGTCCCTCGTTTGGGATTCAAGGCGACACTCTTTTCTTGGCCGGTGTCGTATCCATCATCACCGGATTGTTTTCATTTTCCCTGCCGCACACGCCGCCGAAGAAAGAAGCTTCCAATCCGTTCGCATTCATCGAAGCGATCAAAATGCTCAAGGACAAGAATTTCGCTATTTTCATGATCATCGCCTTTGTCGTTTCCACTGAGCTTATGTTTTATTATGTGCTCACCGCACCCTTTCTGCTTTCGCCCAAGATCGGCGTGTCCAGCCAAAACGTGGCCGGCGTGATGGTGATCGCCCAAACAGCCGAAATCCTGGTGATGGCCGTGTTGCTGCCGTACTTCCTACCCAAGTACGGCATGCGCAAAACCATGACCATCGGCATCCTCGCCTGGCCGATTCGATATATCATTTTCGCCATCGGCTCTCCCGCCTGGCTGGTCATTTCGGCGCTGGCTTTGCACGGCTTCTGTTATGTCTTCTTTTTCACAGCTTCGCAAATCTACGTGGACACGGTAGCGCCGAGGGACATTCGGGCTTCCGCGCAAAGCCTGATTGCTTTGGTGACCTATGGTCTGGGAATGTACCTCGGCAGCATCTTTGCCGGCTGGATTCAAAACCTGTTCTCGGAATTTGGAGAAAAGGGTAACATCCTTAGCACCAACTGGACGGTCGTTTTCTTGGTTCCCTGCGCACTGACAATTCTGTGCGCCGTGGCTTTTGTCGTTTTCTTCAAAGAAAAATTGAGCTTTGCAGCTCAGGAAAATCATTAAGCGGTTTATCATCGCCAAGGAGGACTTATGGATAAGGAAAAAGATATCACTCGCAGAGATTTTATCAAAAACGCAGCGGTTGCCACCGCCGCAGCAGGGGTGGTGTTTGGCGCTCCTGCGATTCTGCAAGCTAAAAATCCGCTGGACAAGATTGGCATTGGTGTGATCGGCGTCGGTGGACGCGGATTGAGCTTGCTCAACGAGGCCAAAAAGATACCTCGCGTAGAAATTCGTGCTGTCAATGAGATCTGGGATTTCCGCATGAATCGCGCCAAAGAAAACTCGGACAATCCGAAAGTGGCGCTCTATACTCACTATCAGGACCTGCTAAATGACAAAAACATCGATGCGGTGATCATCGCCACGCCGGATCATTTGCATGTTCCGGTCGCACTGGCCGCCGCCGATGCAGGGAAGCACATCTATTGCGAGAAAGGTCTGACCACTACCTTGGCGCAAGCCAAAGCCCTGCGCGACAAGATGAAAAAGACCAGTCTGGTCTTCCAATTGGGACACAACGGTCGCAGCGGCTCTTCCACCCTGCGGGCAAAGGAAATCTACGAGTCCGGTGCCCTTGGCAAAGTCACCTTTGTCCGCGTCCATCATTTTCGCAACGGCACCGAAGGCGAATGGCGCTGGCACTTGGACAAGGACGGCAACACGCCCGCTGACTGCACGCCGCAGCACGTGGATTGGAAGCAGTTCATCGCCAACGCTCCTGATCGCCCGTTCAATCCCCGCCGTTATCTGCATTGGCGCTGCTACTGGGATTACGGCACCGGCATCGCCGGCGACCTACTCTCCCATGGCATGGATGAAGTGAATTGGGTCATGAGCCTCGGCATTCCCCATAGCTGCGTGACCACCGGCGGCATTTACTATTGGGATGATGATCGGGAGGTCCCCGATCACTGGAACTCTGTGTACGATTGGCCCGACCGCAATTTGTGCGTGACCTATAGCTGCGAGTTCAACAACTCACATTTCGGTAGCGGCGCCCAGTACTGCGGTAAAGATGGCACCATGGATCACGTGCGCGGCTTGAAAGTCTATGCCGAAGACGTGTCGGATCGCTATAAGGACTACTATACGAAGCTGCGCGAAAAGTGGGGCCTCAAAGCCGATGAATCTTTCGGCGACAAAGAGATTCCCCCGGTTTATGAAGAAAGCGATGACCAGGATTACCTCGCGGTTTCCGGCCACATGCAAAACTTTATCGATGGCATCCGTTTCGGCACGCCCACGCGCTGCGACATCGATGCCGCCTTTGAGGAAGCGGTCACGATCATGATGTCCGTCGAGGCTTACAAGCGGGAGAAAAAGGTGATCTGGGATCCGGTGAAAGAAGAAATAGTGTAGAGATCAACAACATGCCGTCAAAAGCCGGTGTGCGAATTACGCACCGGCTTTTTCATTCCTCCCCAAACTGAATGGAACCGGCGTTCAAGTCGAACACCGGCTTGCTTGTGCAAGTAAAGGTCCGTTTGCGACGGCGTCGCGACATTGCTGAAACCGAGTACAGCGGAGATATCCCTACAAATCTGTTGGAAAAGTCCGCCAAAACGCCCTCGATATTAGGAAAGGGCAACGAAAGCAGGCACGAAATAGAGCCTTTACTGTGGTACACAAGTTGCAGGTGAAGGTGCGGACAGCTACTAATTCCGGCCTACGTCTACAGCAGTCTTTGCACTTATCAGGGAGGACTAAGCCATGCGGCCACCAGTCATAATCTATCAACAACCGGGGGGAATGACGGGATGGGTTGTCGTGTGGTTGATTGTAATAATATCGATCCTGCTTTTTATCACCGATCCAGCCCTTTTAGGTCATCTTGGCAAAACTGTCTTAAAGTTATTCGAGGCGATCGTTCGAATAGCGACGTCTGAGCAGATGCCTAATCCCCCAATCGAAGGGGATCATTCTAAGCAAGGGTCGGGAGAAAGAGGTTTAGAAGGAATAAAGCCAGAGCCTCCACGTGATCGTTTGGAAAAGGGGGCAACGTTAGGCAAACAGAGTGAGGCTATTCCCCTAAGCGCCAATAGGCGCCTTTCCGCCAATCCTGCTTCAGGAGGTAACAGGAAGGGGAAGTGGCATCCGAAACGATAACAAGATGCTGAGCCTCTTTCCTATCAATTTATGATCGACTTCAAGCACGGACTAAAAGGCTCAGCTCGTTTTCGAAATTGGCGTATCAGCGGAATGAACCTTTGACGGGGCATTCGTGAGGAAGCTGAGGGATGTTCGATGTAGACGAATTCAAGCGGAACCTGAATTCGGTCAATACCCAAACGAGGTTCTATCAATATATTCTTGAAACAATCCCGACCATCGTTCCCGAGGTGCAGGCGTGGGCCATCCTGCCCTTCAAGGCCGAGACCAAGCAGCTTATCCTACTTTATGAGAATACCCGTAACTATGATTTCTTTCCTTCCGCTAGGTACCTTTCTTATAAGGAAGGATTCGAGGGTCTGGCAATCTTGAAAAAGGAAGCGGTCGTGGATGATGATTTTCGCACCGCGGTGGAACAGCACAAGGTCAAATTCCTTTGTCAGCCCGATCCGGCGTGTAGCTCTGCACTGGTTTTTCCCATCCTTCAAAGCGAGAGGATCGTAGGAGCCCTCTCGCTTTACTTTGTCGGGCCAATACAAATCCCACAAAAGTACTTGTCTGAGGTCGCCTCGTTCGCAAAGCAAATTGCCCCGCCGATGGAAGAATTAATCCGCTGCGGATTTGTCGATGAGCAATCGCGGATCTCGGAGAGAACCCTGCGAAACATCGACACCATCGTAGAGAACTTTCCCGCCATCTCGGCCGGCGCCAACTGGCGAGCCTCGCTTGACATGATACTGCATTCGCTTCGCGCCGTCGTGGATTATTCAGCGTGCGGAGTTTTTAGTTATCACCCCGGCGAGTCGAGGATCAAGGTCGAGGCACAGATGCAGGTGAATATGGATCGCTTCAAGCGCCTCGAATTCGATTTGGCGCACAATCCTATCATCGACATCCTATCAAATCACAGCGAATATTTAGAAGAAAAATATCCCACCAAGCTGCAACAACTCGGGGATTTTCACTCTGCGGTCGGAATCTGCATAAGCTGCGGCAAGCAGCACGATGTCGCACTCCTGCTGATGCATGAGCAGAGTTTTCGCTACAACAGATTTCACATTGAATATTTGAAGAGGTTCGCGCCGCTGTTCTCGCTGGTTTGTGAAAAAAAGGAAGCTGAGCTTTCTTTAGAGACGACCCAGGCGAAGATCCTGGCCGGTGAGCTCACCCCCATGATGATGCACGAAATCCGCAACCTGCTCAATTACTCCATGAATCAAGCGAGCCGTTTTCAAGAGTTCCTGCTCGCACACTGGGACGGCCTTTCTAAGCTACTCGAACGACCGGAAGAGCTGCAGGACTATCGGACGATGGTCGATTCCATGATTGAGGGGCAAAAGAATACCAAGCTGATCCTTGACAGATATCTGGAAATGACGGGTCAATCCAAGTGGCCCGAGCCGATGCAACAGATCGATATCAACGAGACCATCCGGAAAGTAGCAAGCTTGCTTTTATCCGAGGCGAAGGACAAAGGCGTGTCACTCAAAACGGAATTGGCGGCCAATCTACCCAAGGTCTTTACGGATTCTAACAAGCTACAAAGAGTCTTGATGAATCTCATCTTAAACGCCCTTCAGATTCTTACCAAAGGAAAAGAGATTCGTGTTTCTACCTCGTACGATCCTGCGGACACCAAATGGCCGCTTCGTATCCAGGTAAAAGACAATGGGCCCGGGATTAGCACCCATCATCTCGAAAAAATTTTCCAACCTTACTTTACTACCAAAAAAGGCGGAACCGGTTTAGGGCTGCCGGTCTGCAAGCAGTTTACCAGCGAATTGGGCGGGACACTGGAAGTGGACTCTATACTCAACCGCGGAGCCACATTCACGCTTTGTCTTCCCATCAAAATGGAGGTATTGAATGGTCGGTAACAGCGCCAAAGTTCTGATCGTGGATGACGATCCAAGAGGACTAACATATTTCGCCATAGAACTACGAAACGCTGGTTATGATGTAGAAACAGCAGACAATGCGGTGTTGGCGCTGGAAATCATCAATCGGCATCCAATTGACATCGTCATTGCAGATCTGAAAATGTCTGATCACGACGGGATGGAAATCCTTCGACAGGCAAAACGAGAGAATGAGTACGCAGAAGTCATCCTTATAACCGGTAGGGGTTCCGAGGATGACGCAATTCAAGCACTGCGTGGGGGGGCTTATGACTATTTGCGGAAGCCAGTCGACAGGATTGAGTTGCTGCATAAAACTGCTAGGGCTATCGAGCGTGGTGAAAACCGAAGAAGCCGAGCAGAACATCAACAGGAATTGGAGAGATTAATCAAGCAGCGAACGGCCGAATTGGAGGCATCAAGGAAAAAGTACCAAGACATCATCACCAATATGATAGACGGGTTTTACCAGACCGATCTTGACGAAAACATCGTCTACTGCAATCCGGCTTTCGCCCAGATCCATGGGTACACGAACGATGAGCTGATCGGTAAGAATATAAGGGAAACTCTCTATCAAAGGCCATCCGATCGTGACCAGTTTCTTCAAGAGATCGAGAAAAGCGGAAAGGTGCATGGATGGATCGTCTACTCAAAGCATAAGGACGGCAGCCAAATCATTTTGGAGGTGAGTAGTCACAAGATTGTCGACGAAGGCGGTAGCATCGTTGGGGTTGAAGGAATAGTGCGGGACATCACCCGACGAAGACGTTTAGAAGAGGAGAAGCTGCTACAAGCCGCCGAATATCATAATCTTTTTGAAAACCTATCAGAGGGGATTTATCGAACGGACGACTCCGGCAAGATCGTCATCTGCAACAGTCATTTGGCGCAGATTTTCGGTTATCAGAATAAGGACGAGCTAATCGGCCAAAATACCAGAGAACTCTATTTTGACCCAGCAGAGCGTGACATATTCATCACAGAACTAAAAGCCAAGGGCTTGGTGGGGAACTATACCGAGAAGCTTAAGAAAAAGGACGGAAGCGCGATTATCGTCTCTGTCAACGCCAGCTACATCACTTATGATTCTGCCAAACAAGATTGGGTGGAAGGTTCTGTTCGGGACGTGACTGCCGAAGAGACATACAAGGAAATTTGCCAACTCTCCCACCGAATGTCCTCAGATGCAATCTATGTCATTTCCCTCGACAAAAGATTTAAATATGTAAATGAAGCGGTATGCCGACTCTTGGGATACGAAGAAGGGGACCTTCTAGGCAAAGAATACACTGTCGTCGTTCATCCTGAGGATCTGACAGTCGTTAGCACCGAACTCCTCAAGAAAATGAAGAATCCGCATTACGAGTCCCACTACCGTTTCAGATGCATTCGCAAGGACACTTTGCTAATGTGGGTGGAAGTGGATTCCAGATTTTGCACCTATCTCGGGGAACCAGCGGTGATTGGCTTTGCCCGTGACATAACCGCTACGGTTGTTCAGGAGCAAAGGGAGCACCAATATAAAGAGGAGCTGGAATCGTTAGTAAGAGAGAGAACCAGAACTCTGGAATTTGAGCGCAATCGGTTTCATGCGATACTCGATGGAATGCTGGAACCGGTCAACATCATCTCGGATGATTTTGTAGTAAGATATCAGAACAAGCTTTCTCGTGATGTGTTTGGTGATGGAATAGACGGGAAATGCTACAAGGTCTTCAAGTGCAACTCTTTTAGGAAAGAGACTTGCAAATTGCACAGGTTGTTTCAGCAAAACGAAGCGGATATGTACTATGAGCGAACTTACAAAAATGGCAAAATCTATAGATATGCCGCCCGCCGTTTCAAAGATATGGATGGCACCAATGCGATGTTGGAAATCGGCATGGACATTACCGAGCTGAGGAAAAAAGAGATCGAATTAATCCAATCGTCGAAAATGGCAACTTTGGGTGAATTGGCGGCCGGAATGGCGCATGAGCTGCATCAGCCGTTGAACCACATCGGCATCAGCGTGCCGCTTATCAGAGAAGACCTTGCGCGCTGCAAATCAGCGCATGTTGCTCAGGTCAGCAATAGGCTCGACGAAATCAATAGACAATTGGACCGTGCGAGGAGAATAGTGGATCGTGTTCGAGGATTCTCGCGCTACCGTCTTCCTGATGAGCCCCCACAGTTGACAGACGTGAACGCCATCGTAGAAAACGCAATGACCTTTTTCGGGGAGCAATTTCGGGCGCATGGAATTGCCGTCCTTTATCAATTGGAAGCGAACATTCCGCCGATTCTGGTCGCTCCTGACCGAGTTGAGCAGGTCGTCGTGAACCTGATAACCAATGCCAGAGAAGCCATCGACGCAAAATGGAAGTCCTTGCCTGCCCCATTGGGAACTCCCCAGATAGTTTTGAAAACCTATTACGATGCCAAAGGTCGAAGGGTCGGCATTGCGGTCGCAGACAACGGCAATGGCATTCCGAAAAGGCTGCGGCGAAAGATTTTCGATCGGTTCTTCACCACCAAAAAGGAAGGACTGTCTCAAGGATTGGGCTTAGCCATCAGCTCGGATCTGGTCAAGGGGCAAGGCGGGAAAATAAAAGTGAATAGTAACGATGGCGAAGGTTCTCAGTTTAGCATCGAATTTCCCATACACACTGAAGGAGGCGATTAAGATGAAGCCGGCGACAATTTTGATTGTAGATGATGAAGCGGTGTTTACCAACCTGCTAAAACAGTTCTTGACAAACCATGGCTTCCAATGCTTAGAAGCGCTTAGTGGAAAGAAGGCAGTGGAGATTTTTGAGAGGCACAAAGACATCATCGATATCATCCTTTTAGATTGGAAGATGCCCGACATGAATGGGGACGAAACCCTCGTGAAACTAAAGGCGATAAAGCCGGATGTTTTTGTCGTGATGATCAGCGCCTTTGGCGACCAAATGAACGTGACCCGATCAGTCAATCTTGGCGCGAGAGGGTACATCCATAAGCCCATTTCCGACAACGGTACTGAGTTGCTTTCTAAAATCAATGACCTTTTGAGTCTCCGACACCTTGCTGATCAAGAACACTTGGCCCAAATGGGAAAGCTGGCGGCCAACGTAGCGCACTATATGAAGAACGCCCTCTGGAACATTAGCGGGCGCGTACAAATGCTCATGGAAAATGAAAGCCTATTCTCCGAAAAAGACGCGCGGGAATCGCTGCAAACCATCAAGCGGATCACCGAGGAAAGTAACAGGGTGATTTATAGCCTGCTGCATTTTTCCAGTAGTGAGCCGGACAAGTACGTCTTTCAGGAGACTCCGTTGGCATCGGTGGTGGATGAAGCCTGTAATCTAATTGAAGCCGAGCGAAAACGGAAATGCATCCAGCTCTCGGTTCAGCAAGCAGAAGGTGCAGAGATTCTGCTTCGCGCTGATAAACGTAAGTTAGTCACAGCAGTACATAATGTTCTGCAAAACGCCCTGGAGGCCGTTGATTGTAACGGCCAAATTAGAATTGATATTCACAAGACCGACGAGCGAAAAAAAGTCTTACTGCGGATTTTAGACAATGGCCCGGGCATTCCTCCTGAAATAAGGGGAAAAGTCTTTGAGCCATTTTTTACGACCAAGCCGGAAGCGGTCGGTTTGGGACTTTATATTGCAAGTGACATTATCAAGAAACACCATGGGACCATTGAGATTGATAGTGAGAGAAAAAACGGCAATGGAGTAGCATTCATAATGACGTTTATGACTGCCCCGAATGAGGACGAAGCAATTCCTTCAGAAAGATGTGCATGATGAAATCGCTTGTGTGCGGAGGCGCATAGTATTCGCCGAAGTGTCCCATTGGCAGAGCGGCGCAAATTGAAACGAACAGCTCAGCCCTATAACAGCCGTTCTGAAGTCTCGCTCGCTTTCAACACGACATCAAGCTTTTTGCGGATTCCTCGCTCTGACATAGTCCAAACCATCCCTTCTGTCCATCGAATATCGTCTTTGCGTCTGATCAAATTTTTGTGTACCGTCGAGCCAAGCCAAAGTGCTTGCATCTTTGTCATTACTTTTGCATATTTCAGCGAAGGGAGGCCAATATGCAAAATGAGGATAAGAGCATTTTAATCGTCGATAGCGATCTCGACGCTTTAGCTTTATGTTCCTCTTTATGTGCCTCAAGAAAGTATAAGGTCCTGCCGTTCCAATCACCCCAAGAGGCGCTGCACACATTCGCTGAAACTCCGGCGAATGTTGCTCTAATTGAGTGGGAACTGCCCCAATTCGATGGCGGTGAGTTAGCCAAACGACTGCTTTCGATCAGTACTGATCTCCAAGTTATCATTTTCACTGCGTACAGCCAACCGGAACGAGTTCAAGAGTCCCAGCAAATCGGGGTTTTTGATTTCATATCCAAGCCTGTCGACAACCATGAGTTGCTCATCAAGGTGGAAAAAGCTTTCCAGCGGTATGATAGCATCATCGAGAAGCGATTGCTCGAAGAAGAAAACGAAAGGATGCATGATTCTCTGCTGGGCAAGAATCCGTTGTTTGTGGATACGCTAAACAGGATCTTTGCGGTCGCCCAAACTGACGCAACCATTTTGCTCCAAGGCGAAACCGGCACGGGAAAGGAGCTTGTGGCAAGGGCCATTCATCGCCGCAGTCGGCGATGCAATAAGCCATTCGTGATTGTAAATTGCCCCGCTATCACCGATACGATCTTGGAAAGCGCATTTTTCGGCCACGAAAGAGGCGCCTTTACCGGCGCCATCTCACAAAAGAAAGGCTATTTTGAAGAGGCCAACGAAGGGACGATCTTTCTGGATGAGATGGGGGATCTGTCTGCCATGGCGCAGGCTGCTCTTTTGCGAGTTTTGGAAGGAGGAGAAATAAGCCGAGTTGGCTCGACTAAAACATTCCGGGTGAATGTTCGTGTTATCGCAGCTACCAATAGGCAACTGGTAAAGATGGTAGACGAGGAGCATTTTCGTTCGGATCTATTTTTTAGGCTGAATATCCTCCCTTTTCTCCTGCCTCCGTTGCGGGACCGCAAGGACGACGTTCCTCTCTTGGCGGATTACTTTGCAAAGAGTCTCGCGGAAAAACCGATAGACGTTTCCAATGAAGCAAAACAGAAACTGATGAAGCATGATTACCCAGGCAACGTCCGCGAGCTAAAGAACATCATCCTGAGGGCGCTACAAAACGTCCGGGGTACTACCATTTTGCCAAGCCATATCGTCATTGATCCGAATACCGTACCAAAAAGTCAGCCGCCTGAAAGCGGCCTCTTCGAACAAGAATGGAGCTCTTACAAGTCAGCATCCGAAGAACAGTATCTGCGCTATTGGTTGGAAAAGTGCAGTGGCAATGTCACAGAAATGAGCAAACGAACCAAGAGAGATCGTTCCGATTTGTATGGGAGACTCAAGGCGTTTGGTCTGTTGTAACCGGGGCGCTAAATACCTTCAATATTCATTCGTGTATCAACGCAGAGTTTGCCAATGAAAATCTCTTTTCGCGCCTATTGCTACTTTCTTCTTTTTCCTTTTGCGCTATTGACGTGCGTCAAGAACAGTTCGCAAGATTCCGCTCTTCAAACCTATTTCGAGAAATCAGGGGGCATGGAAACCCCGCGCTATGCGGAGACCATGGACTATTTTCGCAGCCTGGATGAAGCTTCGCCAAAGGCGAAAATGATTCGTTTTGGCGTCAGTCCCGAAGGCCGCGATGTCAATTTATTTGTCATTTCATCCGACCGGACTTTTTCACCCGAAGCCGCGCAAGCAAGCGGAAAGCCCATCGTCCTCATTCAAAGCTGCATTCATCCCGGTGAGTCCGAAGGCAAAGATGCCGCCATGCTGCTGGCGCGCGACCTTCTGATGCGCGGCAAATATCCTGAGCTGCTGGAAAAGCTCATCATCACGTTTATCCCAATTTTCAACGTCGATGGACATGAGCGCTTTGGACCGTACAATCGCATCAATCAAAATGGCCCGAAAGAAATGGGCTGGCGTGTGACCGCTACCCGGCTCAATTTGAACCGTGATTTCATCAAAGCGGACGCGCCGGAAATGCGCGCCTGGCTGGCGCTCTTCAATCAGTGGAAGCCGCACCTCTTCATCGACTGCCACACCACCGACGGTGCTGATTTTCAGTACGTGCTGACCTACAATATCGATACCCACAAAGAATTTGGCGGCGCCGTTTCGGCCTGGGCCAAGGATACGCTTCTGCCGGCGCTGAAACGGGAGTGCGAGCGCAAGAATCTCATCATCGGCCCTTACGCCGGGCTGATGGATCAACTGCGTCCTGAGAAAGGGCTGAGAGGCGGCGTTTGGCGACCTATGCTCTCCAATCCTTATGTCACCTTGCGCAATCGGGCCGGACTCTTAATCGAAACGCATTCCCTAAAGCCTTACGCTCAACGGGTGCAGGCCACCTATGATTTCATTCTCGCGGCGCTGGCGGAAATTGCCCGGAATCCACAGAAGCTTCTGCAGGCTGTTGCTGCTGAGGACGATAGGTCGGCGCAGATGGGGAAGGTATTCGATCCTAATCAAAGATTCCCGCTACGATTTCGGCTAAGAAGCGATCGCGGCGACAGCATAACCTACCGTGGTTATCGTTTCGAGAGGAAAGTGGGGAGGATTTCCGGCTTCGAGTACCTTGTCTATTCGCATGAGAACCGGGATGTCCCCAGCATTTTTTTCAATGAGGTCGAGCCCGAGGTGACCGTTGCGCCACCCTTGGGATATCTGGTACCGCAGCAATGGACGCAAGTGATCGATGTCTTGAAGGCGCAAGGAATCAGAATGCGACGGCTGAGTGAAGACTTGACCGGCGTATTCGAGAGTTATCGCTTTTCGGAGGTGAAGTTCAGAACGAATTCTTACGAGGGCAGGCAGACCGTCAGCTTTAGAACCGAGACGGTGGAGGAAAAAAGAACTTTTCTTGCGGGCTGCTTTTATGTGCCGTTGGCGTGTCCGGAATCCAAGCTCATCATGAATATGTTGGAGCCTCAAGCCCCAGATGCCCTGGTCGGCTGGGGGTTTTTCAACACTATCTTTGAGGATCGCGAGTATTTTGAAAACTATGTGATGGAGCCATTGGCGGAACGAATGGCGGCCAAAGATTCACTTCTTCTGGAGGAGTTCGAAAGCAAGCTGGCTGCTGATAGCTCTTTCGCCCACAGTCCAGCCCGACGCCTGCAATTCTTTTATGACCGCTCACCTTACAAGGATGCGGAGAAGAATTTGTATCCGATATTCAGGGTCAAAGAGTCGCTAAAAACCAAGCTAATAAACAAATGATAGTATCGCCAGTGCACGAATAGCAAAAGGTGAAAACAAAAAAGGGTAACCAATCACAGGGCACGCAACTGTGAGAGCAAGTGTCTCGCGCAGAGTACGCGAGGCTCGCAATGCTTTTTCTCCGCTCTTGTTGCAGATGCCTCCTGTCCTCCAGCCAGTCCTCAAGGCTTTAACGGCGACTGTTCATTGGAGGCTGTGCTCAAAGCTGTTTTTGTTTCGCGCACGCAAACCCCGGGAGGTTCTTGCTCCGCGTTCATTGCGTGCTTTGCGCGAGGTGGTTTCTTGCCTTGCAACGCCCGCGGTGGTTGCGAGCCGACTGACAAATCCAGCGAGCTTGGCTTGAGAATTGTGCCCCTGTGACCATTTGCAAAAAAGGCTTTGCATCTCTTGAATTTTCAGCTTATTTTTTTTCAAAAAATAAACGGAAGAGTTTATGAGCATCGAAGAAGCCGTCATAGAAAAGCTCCAACAACTGCCCGCTGACAAAAAGCAAGAGGTTCTTGACTTTTTGGATTTTCTCCAAAGCAAGTCTAAGCCGCGTCGCTCAGGAAGAAGCTTGAAGGGGTTGTGGGCTGATTTAGGGATACAAATTGGTGAAGAGGATATTGCTGATGCCCGACGAGAATTGTGGGCCAATTTCCCGCGGGACGATATCTAATGGGTCCTGTAGTCGCAGATACGCATGCCTTTGTCTGGTACTTGCTTTCCCCAAAACGCCTCTCAGTGAAAGCCCTTGAAGCTTTTGAAGAAGCCTTGACTGCTGGGGAGAGGGTCTTTGTGGCTTCGATAACACGAGTGAAGCTTGTCTATTTGGTAGAAAAGGGCAAGCTACCCGCTCGGGCGTTAAAACGTCTGCAAAATGAGCTCGAGAAACCGGACGCCTTGTTTGTAATTGTACCTTTGGACAAAGAGGTAGCACTTACCATTTCGAAGATTTCTCGGGATGTAGTTGCGGATATGCCTGAGAGGATTATTGCTGCCACAGCACTTTATTTGGGCATGCCTCTGATCAGCCGGGGTCGAAAGATCACTGCTTCAAATCTGAAGGTGATTTGGTAGACGGTTCAAAGGCGAAAATAATAGCCGTAATTTTTAAGGCTACTCATACCTTAACGCAATAATCGGATCCAGCGCCGAAGCTTTCTTCGCCGGATAGATACCGAAGAAAAGTCCCACCGCAGTTGCAAATCCAAAGCTCATGATGATGGAAAAGGGGGAAATGAGTGTATTCCATTGCGCCCAGGTGGAAAGGGCGTAGGAAAGAAAGATGCCCAGCAGAATGCCGATCACTCCTCCGGATAGGCTAAGGGCGGTCGACTCCACCAGGAATTGCATCAGAATGTCGCGGCTTTTGGCGCCAATGGCCTTGCGAATGCCGATTTCCCGCGTCCTCTCAGTGACCGAGACCAGCATAATGTTCATGATGCCGATACCGCCAACGATTAGGGACACGCCGGCGATGGATGCCAAGAGGAATCCGAAAGTCTTGTTGGTTTCTTGGAACGTCGAGATCACGTCCGCTTGGTTGCGGATGGAAAAGTCGTTGTCTTGATCGCGCCGCAACCGGTGTTGACGGCGCAGTATCTTTTCCACTTCCAGAAACGCCTCGTTTATTCTCTGCTCGTTGATTACCTTGACGGTAATGCCGGTCACATAGTCTGTGCCGAAGACGCGCTTTTGTGCCGTTGTAAGTGGGATGAGGATTTGGTCGTCCATGTTCATCCATCCCTGCTGGCCTTTCTTGATCAATAGGCCCACGACCATGAAATTGTCCTGGTTTATTTTGATAATCTTGCCGACCGGCGACTCGTTGCCAAAGAGGTTGGTTTTCACGTCCGCACCGACAACGGCGATCCGCTGGCTCTGTTCTATTTCATCGTTGGTAAAATAGCGGCCTTCTTCGGTGGGAAAATTACGAACGCTCTCATATTCCGGAATGGTCCCCACTACCGAGCAATTCCAATTCTTTGCTCCATACACAATTTGCGCGTTGCGACTGAACTCGGGGATGACGAAAGCGGCAGCGGCACATTTTTCTCGCAGCGCGTCCACGTCCTCATTCTTGAGGTTGATGCGGCTGCCGGCTCCAAAGTGGACGTGACCGAAAGCCGACGATCCTGGGCGAATGAAGAGAAGATTCGACCCCAAAGATTGAATGCTGTCGGCAATGGCCTTCTGTGCCCCCGATCCCAATCCCACCATCGTAATCACGGCAGCGACGCCTATGATAATCCCCAGCATGGTTAGAGTGGCGCGCATCTTATTAGCCAAAAGTGATGATGCGGCAATGCGAACGCTTTCTCCAATTTCTATGTACGATCTCTGGGTATTTTTTTTCATTTTCTCGGCCTTAAAAAATCTTTATCCTTTACCGGGGAGAGCTGCTGCTTCTAAAACCGGACATATTGGCCCTGCTGCTTAGGCGTTGGCGGAATTCCTCGCTCGACTGCAGGGCCCGAGAGAAGAAAGCATAGACCACTTCGTCGCCTTCTTCCAAGCCAGCAATGATTTCGGTCTGGTCGAAATTGCTTACACCGACTTGCACCATTCTGGGAATAAAGTCTTCACCCTTTTTGAGGATGACGCCACGCTGAGAAGTGAATCCTTCTCTATCCTGGCCTTGCTCGCCGCGCATGGGCCGAAAACCTTCCGGTCTTCTGCCTTGCTCCGGATGTGATCTCATCGGGGTCTTTGCATCTTTGCCCAAAGCCATTTTGATTTTGGAAATCTCTTGCATGATGTCCTTGCGGCTCATCAAGGCCTCATTGGGCACCAGCAGCACCCCCTTTTTGTCCGCTACCACAATTTCGACCGAAGCATTCATACCGGCTTTTAATTTGCCGGAGGGATTTTGCGCCTTGATCGTCACTTCAAAGGTGGTCACGTTTTGCACCACTTTAGCCTGGGCGGCCACGCGCACGACTTCTCCATGGAATACCTCGCTCGGATAAGCATCAGGAACCACGCGCGCCCGCATGCCCGGTATGATCTGCCCGATATCTACCTCATCCACGTCGGCCACCACGTACACTTCATTCATGTCGGCAACCGTGGCGATGAGGGTACCGCCGCTCACGGAGGAGATGCCGGAAGAGATGATTTGACCGACCTCGACGTCCTTGGTTAGAATGACGCCATTTATTGGCGAGCGAACAATCGTGTCCTTTAGTCGAATATCGGCGTTGTCCAGATTGATCTTGGCGCGCACCACTTGTGCTCGCGCATCCACCAAGGTGAGTTTGGTCTGATCAAATTCGTCTGCCGAAACCAAGCCTTTTTCGTACAGCTCCTTTTTGCGGGCAAAATCGCTTTCGCGCTGTTTCACGGTAGCTTCGGCCACTTCCAAGTCGGCCACCGCTTGATCGTAAGAATTCTTCGTGTCGCGCTGGTCTAACCTGGCGATTAAATCGCCCTTTTTTACAATATCGGAGGCTTCGATGGGCATTTCCTCGATCAGGCCGCTGGCTTTTGATTTGATCTCAACCTTGTTGATCGGCTCGATGATTCCCGTTGCCGACACTTCGACGCGAATATCTCCGCGAACCACCTTGTCCGATTGCGGAGTGTAAGGACTTGCTGCTACGTTTGCCCGTCCCGGTTTCATGGCAAGCCATAGGGCAGCGATGATGATCAAAACGATGGGGACGATGAACCACTTTTTCATTGTTGCTTTTCTCCAATAAAACGGACTTGCCTATTTCTGCTTCTGATCATACTTTCTATTCATCTCGGCGAACTTGGCCTTTTGTTCCTCTGTAAGAATGTGCGAAAACGAAGACCTAAATTCCTCCCGGAGGCGCTGGAATTGCGGGTTGACGGTCTTTCGCAATTCGCTGTGCTGTTTGCGCAGCTTGCCCAAGTACACGACCAAGCTGTCCCGCTGATATTTTGTTAACACCAGATCTTTCGTAAACTTTTCCACCAAACAACGATCATCGTGGCCACTTGATTTTGCATGCTTTTCTTTTTCGGAAAAAGCCAGTCGATCGACCGCAAAGCCAACGGCGAAGCCAAGCATGAACAAAGCCAGCAGGCTGAGCCACGCCAATTTTTTGTAGGTCATCTTTTCATTCATTTTGCTTCTCCTCCGTTTTGGTTGAGGGCAAAAGTCAAAGCCTGATCGTTGGTCTCGATTGTTTGCATCGCCCAGTCTTCGTCAAGGATAATTCTGTACTCGCTTGGCAGCGGCACACCGGATTCCGATGCTTTATGTGTCGATTGCGGCCAGAACAGTAGCAGCAAAATGGCCACGGCGACGATGATGGCTCCTTGCACGATGGCTCGGGGAATCAGCGCAAAGCTGCTCCAGAATGATTCTTGTCGCCGAATTCTGTAGGCAGCCAAAACTTTTTGCGCAAAAAACGGGTTGGTCCGGAAGGTGCGGAGCTTGGCGCTTGCAGAACGCATTCTTTGAAGAATTAGCAGTTGCTGTTGACACTCCGGGCATCCGGCTATGTGCTGGCTGATGGTAGCATGCCTTCGCGGTTCCAGCTCACCGTCCAAGTATGCTGAAATGTCACTGTCATAATGATTTTTCTTCATCAGCCTTCCTCCGTTAAGGGGTTGAGCAGTTTCATTAGCTCTTGGCGAGCCCGGAACAAACGAGACTTCACTGTCCCCAATTGCCAGTGAAGAGTCTTGGCTATCTCCTCATAGGTCAGGTCTTGAACGTCGCGCAGAACAATGACCGTTCGCAGCGAGACCGGTAACCGGGCGATGCCTCGGCGCAAGTGCTCCAAATTTTCCTTCTTTTCCAAATCAGCCAAAGGATTTTGCTCCTGATCTACATAGAGTTCCTCATGGCTGTCATCTTGTCTCTGAAGATACGAAACGATTTGCCGGACCTTGCTGCGTCGCATGTAATCTCGACAGAGATTGACGGCAATGCGAAAAAGCCAGGAGCGAAAAGGCGCGCGGAATTCATAGTTCTCGATGGCCATTAGCATTTTGAGGAACGTCTCCTGCGCCAAATCTTCCACCACGTCGCGATTGCCAAGGATGGAGTAGATCAAGGTATGCACTGCCTCCGCATAGAGCTTGATGAGCTTTTCCATCGCCTGGGTATCGCCCGCTTGACTTGCTTTGATGAGCTCGTAGCTCTGGTCCTGCTCCGGCACCGATGGTCTCTGCTTTTCTGAATTCAGCATAAAAAACGCATCAAGGATTTAAAAGTTCTACAATATACCATTTCAGGCGCACAGATGAAATCGAAAAATGGTACTCGAAAATGATTGCCGGTCACAGGACCTAAGAGAGGTCCAACAAAATTCCAGTCAGAATGATTCGCTGACAAATGAATCGGTGGATTTTTTCCATCTCTTCCTCGAGGAAATCGCCCAAAAGGAATTCTGAATGACTCCATCGCTAATGATTCTTAACGCTTGTCCGAACGGATAATTCGACCTCCCGTGATCGGCTACTCATTTTCGGAAAATCTCGCTTTTTATTCTTGCGAATTACGTTTATTTACCCGACCAGTGTCCATCCAGATCGACAAGATGTCAGATTAATTGATCCAGTTGATCCTCGTCATCCGGTCCGCCATCGGAGGGTTTTCCTGTTACCTTAGCGCAGTCCGTGATTGGTTGCGGCGTGGCGAAACTAAAAAACTGGAATCACAAAAATTTCGCTTGTTTGAGAAAGAAGAATGACGTATCTTCATCCGGTCGTAAAAATTCACTCTTTCATCCTACCGCCAATATTGTTCAGGCCTCAAAGTTTGGTGGCTCCATCTTGCGCTAAATTTTAATCGCCGTGACAGTAGGCAAAACGCATCGGGGGAATATTGGGTTCGTTTTTGGGGTTATGGCGATTGACGTTTATAAGGAGTATCAAGCTACCAGAATCTGAAATGATCCTCTCTCGAGTTTAGAACCAGGTTGAATCCCAATCACTTTTTAGCTTTTAAGCAAGACCTTCCTAGTTCATCTTCTAGTAAAAAGTTTGGAATGCTTCTCACCTTATTCTATCTCAGTGGGTTGTTGATAGAAACGTGCTGAAGGGGAGATCGTTCAGAGATATTGTTTTACTTCGCCCTTGACAAGTCGAGGGTGTACTGTTTTTGCAGCGTCAAACGGGTTCCGAGCAGTAGGAGCAAGACCAGACGCTCATTGAGTTCTTAGCTCGCGGACACTGAACCATCGTGTCAAGATCAAAGCTCTAAGCCGATTGAACGCAATAGTTCTATTCAACCGCAAGTCACATTACGGACGAGAAGCTATTCCTCTCGCTATCACTTGAACATTGTCCATCCTCATTATAACTTCCCAGGTCTCGCAATCCGCCTGCTCTTTCCGGAAAAGGGATAGGAGCGCATGGTGCTTGCACAAAAACGTCCGTCCCGCAAACGCGCCATGGGAAAAAGAGATCATTGGTCATGTTAATCACATCAACGTAATATTCCAAAAAGGAGAAAAGCTATGAACATCTACGTGGGTAACTTAGCACCGGACGTGACAGAAGACGACTTGAAACACGCGTTCGAGCCCTACGGCCAAGTCGCCACTGTATCCATCGTCAAGGACAAGTTCAGCGGCGAGCCGCGGGGTTTTGGCTTCATCGAAATGCCTTCCAAGGCAGAAGCCTCACAAGCCATCAACAGCCTGAACTACAAAGAGTTGAAGGGGCAGCTCATGAAGGTCAACGAAGCTCGTCCGCGCGAAGAACGACGGGGAGGCGGCGGCAGAGGTGGGCGCCCCGGAGCCCCCGGCGGCAACAGACCTCGACGCTGGTAGTCCTTGAGTTGTTTAGCCATGAGCTTGAAGCTCATGGCTAAACAGCTCCGCCGGGATCAGTAGGCGATTCTCGCGCTGAAGGAATCGACGGCTGAGAATCAAATTACTCTGTGATTTGCCGGTGCGAGGGATTGAAGCCCTCCAGTGCCAGTCACTGACCGTTTGCCCACGAATTTGCGGTCGTTCGCGTTCCACTCCCAATACCCCCGGGGCCATCTCGACTCCATTTCGCTGATAACAAGGGGAAACAACCATTCAGAACTCGTCCACGCAACCGGCGAATTGCCTTCCTTGATTATGAACACCCCAAAGCATGATCCCGTCACACCCTCCGCAGCTTTCTAAGTAAACCAGGAAAGTCGTCATCCGATGCTCCTTTCTCAGAATTCGGAACGCCTTCTCAAGTCTTCTATCCCTCCCATCATCGCCTTGTTTTACGGCAGGAACCAACCGTGGTCAACGAAGGGTAAATTTCTGACCTCATGGTACGGTCTTTTCCCCCGCTGACGCTTTCGCAGAAAAGTGGCTCATCTCCGGAGCTGGGGTGCGAGGATGCTTGATGTCGGGAGGCGCATGCTTGTGATGAGGATAGTTTGACGTCCAGGCCGGATCGTTTGGATGAGGGACGTCATCGTACCGGTACAGACGTTCGTCGCCTCGATACACTTCATACCGGTACGCCGTGATCAGTCCAGCCTCAAAATCCAGTTCCTCGCGCATACGTCAGCGTGCACCGCCCGCAAACCAAACCTCACGCTCCGCGGTACCGGTGTAGGGAGACTGTCTGACCACACCGATACAGTGGTACGCTCGACGTCCCGCCGGTTGACCGTCTGTGCAACGAAACGACTGTAGTCGGCCGGCATTTAAGTGGGTTATGATCCATGATCAATACGCGGGCTGGTTCCGCAATGCATCGATCAGGTCTCGCTCGTTGATCTGAGCCGCGTAACTTTCTTTGCGGCGCGGCTAGACTGATCGCGCCGGAAGTTTTTCCGGCGCGGGTGATGAAGTGGGGCATTTGCCCGGCATGGCGGTTGACGTCTCTTTTCCCCTTGACAATACTATCAGCCCTCAACGAATGGTACTGCTATTTCCCTATTGTTTCAATTCCCTCTCACCCGCCCTAACAGTCTCTCCAAATACACCGACCTCATTTGCCTACTGGCCATTGTCTGTTTGATGGGCGGAAGTTTTAGAATGACGCCGAGAATCGTAGCCATGGCGCGGTGGCTAGCTAAAGCGTGATTGTCAAAGATGAGATTCTGCAGTTTGCCTCTCTCGATGGTGGCCACCACGACTCGATGCACCGAATCCACCGGCGTGATCACCCGCTCCGGTCGCGATTTGAGGCTGAGGCTCCCTTTCGAACAAATCCGAACGCAGACTCCGCAGCCGAGACAAATCTCTTCATCGACTTTGGCTTTTTGTCGCTTGGGCTTGTGCGGTCATTGGTGGAAACTAAATGCTCTCGTGTTTGTGACTTGTGAGGTTTTAGGTATCATCTTGTAGCTTGCTTTTTGCAGAAGAAATTGATAAAATAAGTCGCCATTAATATCGTTGGGAGACCAAGAAGATTGCTCGCACTCATTTGAAGGGAAAACTATTATGACTGGTTTCGCAAGTAAGCAGTTTGTTGTCGATGAGGATGGGAAACGAATTGCAGTAGTATTGGATTTGGCCACTTATCGGAAGTTTCTTGAGGCGGTGGAAGAGCTTGAGGATATCCGGGCTTATGATGAAGTCAAAGACAAGGTAAGGGAAGAGTTGAGCGCTGGAGAATATGTGACACTCAAGGATTACATGAAAAACCGTCAAAAGAGGATTGAATGACCTATCTCGTGATTATTCCCAAATCAGTGCAGAAAGAGCTTGATAGATTGCCGAAAAAAGTTGCAGACAAGGTTTTGCATGAGATAGCTACTTTAGAAGAAAATCCTCGCCCCTTGAATTGCAAGAAATTATCGGGCCGCGAAACATGGCGAATCAGAGTTGGAGACTATCGGATCATTTATGAGATTGATGATAAAGCAAAAACTGTGATGCTGTATCGAGTAAGCCATCGGGGAGATACCTACCGTTAGTCTTGGCAATGGTTACACATGGCGGCTTTCTTTAATGTTTTTTCTTTTCACCATACAGAAGCGCCGTCGCATTCGAGCGGAACTGAAAACGACGCCAATTTTCCGTTATTCCTATTCCTACTCATTGATCGCGCCGGAAGTAATTCCGGTGCGGGTAGTGAAAGAGGACATTTGCCGCAGCCATTGCAGTCGTCTTCGTTGACTTGCGGCAAAAAGTTGCTGGTGTGCACCGGATGCAGCATGCCGAACCGTCGTGCCGCGATCATGGCCTCGCAGCAACAGCCGCAGCAATTGCAGATGAAACTGACTCGCTCGCGCACGTTCTCACCGAATTGAACCAAATTGTTCTCATAGGCCCGCTGCAATACCCATGCCTTCCGCCGCGTCTACTTGCCGGGCAAAGCCATGGCGGATGAGCGATTCAGCTACGCCGTTGAAGGTCATGCAGATTTCCATCGGCGCCTTGCAGGCGCGATCCAGATGCTGCATCTTGTGCCGGCAATAGCAAAGGCCGACGCCCCTGTGCGTCGCGGTTTTGATGACCTGACTGGATTTTTCATAATCCAGCACGTGCAAGCTGTTCTCCGCCGAGAGCGCCGGCTCATTGACAAACACTCGTCCCAGTTGCGTTTCGCCGCCGGTGAAAAGGGCTTTGATGAAATCTTCTTCAACATTTAGGTACTGATAGAAAAGGTTGGCCAACAGCTTCTGATCGATGTCTTCCCGAACGCGCATCATGGAGAATTCAAAAAAGCCGGCCATGGGCGGAGGCAGCGTATAGGTCTTTTTGCCATCTCGCTCGGTGTCCAGCAGTAAAGCCCTGGCAGCCAAACCATCGAGTACTCTCTCTGCTTCGGAGAGTTCAGTTTTCCAAAGTCTCGCCGCAGTGTCAATGCCGAACGACTTGATCGGTAGCAAAGCGACCAGTTCCGCTTCCTGTTGGCTGAAGAGAATGGCCAGAATTTTGTAAAGCAATTCCGATGGCGGAGCGCCTTGCGGGAATCGGTTCAATCTTTTGCTCAATTTTTGATAAGCGGATCTCAAGGTGTGATGTGCCATGTGATAGCCCTGCGATGAGTGAGTTTGTGCATTGGCGTTCTCGAACTCCATGGTGTGCAAATGGGGTCGCAAGAAGCAATGGAGTGATGGAGTATTGGAGTTTTGGAGTGCTGGGCATCGATAAAAGGGACATTTGTGCGTATGTGTTTGGTCAACTGAGAAAAGTATCATTTCGAATCCGCCACTGGCGGATTCGAAATGACATACCTATTCAGTTGGCTGAACAAGTGCAAAAAGTCATCGCAGGTGGCTTTCTTCTCACTCTTTCAATCCCCCTAAAAGAATCCCTTGGATGTAATACTTTTGCAGCAGGAGGAAAACCAAAGCGACGGGAATGATGGTGATCACCGACCCGGCCATCATCAACTCCGGGTCCTGCGTATGCTCCCCCATCAGGTTGGCGATCGCCACCGGCAAGGTGAACATCTCTTGCTTGGACATGA
>DYKH01000820.1 GCA_020722685.1 Caldithrix sp.
TGTCAGGTTTTTGCGAGGAGGGGAACCTGTCCGCGCTTGGGGTGGCGGGGCGGGGGACCTCTCCCTGATTGGCGGCGTGATCGGCGTGGTGAGTTGGAAACCTGACATGCGTTGCACTGAGCCTGTCGAAGTGTCTCATCCGCGCCGCGGCTGACCAAGGTCACCGCGTGGACGGAGGCCATAATCATCGGGCTTTCGCGGACTATAGCGCCCGCCAGGGTGGACATGTCAGGTCTTTGCGGGGATGGGGAACCTGTCCGCGCTTGGGCTGGCGGGGGAATAGGTTGTGGTAAAATACTAAGCAGATTAGTGTTTTTGCTAAGTAAGGAGATGCCATGACCACCTCAGTCAAAGTCAGCGCTAAGTATCAGATCGCAGTACCGCAAATTGCGCGCAAGAAACTGAACATCCAAAAAGGCGACCGTCTGCTCGTGGATATTCAGGACGGCGTAATCGTTCTGATTCCACAGCCAAAGCGATACACCGAATATCTCCAGGGTCTGCACAGTGAGATTTGGAAAGACGTGGATGTCCAAAAATATCTCAAGGGGGAGCGTGATGCATGGACGAATTCAGCCAGCGATTAGCCAAGGCAAAGGTCATTGGGCTGGACACGCCCATCTTCATTTACTTCCTGGAAAACAACCTGAAGTACGGATCGCTTGCTCAAATCACCCTCAACGGGATCGAGAAGGGAAAATGGCAGGGTGTCACGTCCACAATCACGCTCATGGAGATCACTGTCCGCCCCTGGCAGTTGGAACGCGAAATGGTTGCGCGGGAGTACGAAGCAGCGTTGGTGCATTTCCCGAACTTGTCGGTTGTGGATTTGGATCGGAACGTCGCACGCGCCGCGGCGCAATTGCGCGCCAAGTACAATGCCTCGCCGCCTGATGCCTTGCAGGTCGCGGCGAGTCTGGCCTCTGGCGCAAAGGCATTTCTGACGAACGATAAAAGATTGTCCAAACTCCAGGAAATGATTGACGTCATTGTGTTGGATGATTTTGTGGAATAACAAAAGATCGGAAGGAAAAGAAGATACAAGTGTTGGAGGCAGCAGAATGAACACTTACACATATACAGAAGCGCGTGAAAAATTCGCGACAGTC
>DYKH01000238.1 GCA_020722685.1 Caldithrix sp.
TGGCGAAGAGATTGGTCACCGCCACACGAGCGGGGGGACGCGCGGCGAGGCGCAGCGGCGTCGTCGCTTCACAAACAAAGCGGAGGTGGGTGGTGGTGAGGGAGAACATTATCGGTTCCTTTCAGAGATCCGCGGTGGGTCGAATTTGTTTACCAATCCTCGTGCTTTTCCCGCGTCTCACGATTGAGATCGAGACCCACTTCCGAGTCGTAGTACACCTTCACGAGTTTGAGTTTTCCTTCTTCATCTGTATACCCGCGTCCCTCACCCTTCAATCGCCCAAACATCCTGTAGTCCAAAGGCACAAGCAACTGACTAGCTTCAAGCGGCGACTGCTCCCGTGCTTCCAAGTATTTTTCGTACAACGCTTCAG
Organism: Caldithrix sp.; assembly: GCA_020722685.1. The sequence goes on from DYKH01000238.1 coordinate 374, forward strand.
GCAATACATCCACACTGTCAAATGCGGCATAAAACAGTTCTTCAAGCTGGTCGTCGGATTGGAACGCGCGTAAAGTTGCTATTGCAGTTTCTGTGAATTCTTCGTATTCGCGCTGATAGGTTTCAATCCACGGCGCGGCAACCTCTGGGCGTTCGTAAACCTTGTCTAGCCATGTCGAAACTTGCGCCTCATCAATCAAATTGCCATCTTGCTCATTCAGAACAACGAGCGCGGCGTGGATGAGTTCGGGTTCGTATGGTCGCGGTTTTTCTGGAACCGGCTCACGGAAAACGCACACGGGCGCGAAGTTTTTTAGCCGTCGCCGATTGACCCGTCCAAAGCGTTGCAGCAAGGCTTCAAGCGGTGCAGGATCGGTGTAGATCACATCCAAGTCAATATCCAAACTTACCTCCACCACTTGAGTTGCGACGAGGACAATCGAGTTAACGCGAGCGGTGGAGCGCGCACCCGTCGCATCGCGCACGATCTGTTCTTTGGCAAGGCGATCTTTGCCGTTGAACTTGCCGTGTAACAACTCGACGCGCACTTGCCCATCTAATCGCGTCTGCAATTCTTTCCACGCTGTCTGCGCGCGAGCAATTGTGTTGCAACACACCAAGACGGTTTGTCCACCTCGCGCAACATCGACAATGTGATTGAGATTCTCTTCGGACAACAATTCGCCGTTGCGGAGAATGAGTTTATGGCGACGGAATTTTCGATACAGTTCGGCAGATGCGGTGATGAGCGCATAATCTCCTAGCGCGTCTTTCAAGTATTCTCGCAGTAACTTTGGCAGGGTCGCAGACATCACCAAGAATTTAGCGTCGTAGTTCTCGCGCAAGTATTTCACCAACGCGAGTATCTTAGCAAGTCGTCCTGCCTCGTATGCGTGTATCTCGTCAAAGACAAATGCCGCGCCGTAGCAATCGGTGAGCAATGTCTCGTAACCCTTGAGGCGATAGGGTGCTTTGAGTAATTGATACGGACTGAGGACTCGGACGGGATAATAGTTCAGTTCCGCCAGATTCTTGAGCCACTTGGCGGCTTGGGTCGCCTGCTTCGGATCGGCATTTTCACTTTCGTAAAGCAAGCGGCGATAGTACGCCAATGTACTGCGGCTATGCTCCAAGCCGACCTGTCCTTTGAATGGCGCTTCTCGTGTGACTTTGTCTTGTTCGTCCTTCTCGTCTTCGTTCAGACGTTTCTCCATCGCGTTCATGCTCGCTTGAAAAGGCAACGTGTAGTACAAACGCGACGCGCCTTGTGATACCGCCCACAGCAAAGCGGCTTCAGTTTTTCCGCTCCCTGTCGGTGCCATTAACACGGTCGATCCACGCGCGTGCATACATTCGCGTTGGTGGTCGTACAAGTCGGCCAATTTGAGTTTCGCAATGATTTGGTCAGGATCAGCCAACTGCGACTTTGGCAATTCCCCTACGTGCGCCGATGCCATGTGGTCAGATGAGATGAGATGTCCACGCAGTAACACCGTGCCAGTGCGCAACCACATTTGTTCAGAACGATTTACTTCCTTGTCAATCCAACGCCGGTACACATTCAGCCATTTGCGAATAAGCTCTGGGGTGTTCTGTTCTACAGAGCGTACCGCATCGTCTTTTGGCGGCAGTGATGGCAGGGCAATCATGCAATCATTCAAGCCAAGCGCGTCAATCCAACTTGGTGTACATTCATCAAGCCACTTCCACAAATCGCCAATGGTCTTGGTGTCCAACTCAGCACTGAACTCGGATTCAGGGCGGTCAATCGTGCTGTAGAGTTGCGCGATCTCGGGAGCGTCTCGGTGATGGGACACGATTGCCGCAACGAACCAGCGTTGTTCTTCAACGTCGAAAACAGATGCAATCCAATCTACGAACGCGAGCGACAGCACTTCGTGACGGTGCGACCATTTGGGAGCATCTTTGGATTTGAGACGGGCTTGGAAACTTTTCGCCGCTTTACCGAAATCGTGCAAGAACGACGACCAGAAAAGGATGTGCCACAGACGCGGCACTCCAATGCGTTCTGGCAAAGAGGGGCGCAAGCGGACATTTGCTGACAGCTTTTCCAAAACGCTGTACGTGTGTTCCGCAAGCGTTTCAGGTTTTCCGCCTGCGCCCTTTTCCGCGCTTTTTGCTAGCAGGTAGTCTAGGTGGCTAGGCCATACGCGGGTTGTCGTCATAATCTCCTGTCCACGTGTGAAACCACAAACCAAGCGGCAATCCATCTACCTTTGGTGCAGTTGGATCAATCCAGAAATCTGCTTGCGTGTTCATTCCTTCAAACCGCATCATTTGTGATACACGCCGTTTGAGCACGACGTACCGCGCAAAGGTGGGACGCCGATTGTGGTGATGATCGAGAAAGCGCGGCATCAACACTACATAGCCACTCGCCGTCATCAGACTCGCTTGATACGGCGCAAGCGTATGCTCAAAGTACGCGCGTTCTCCACGTTCCAGTTCGATTACGCCGATACTGGAGTACGTGAACAAATCTTGTGACCGACCCAACACGACCGCGTATTGCGGACTGCGAAATGCCGATTCCCATTCGGGCTTGTTGAGGTACAACGTCAAGCGCGGTTTGAAGAACAGTTTGCGCTTGAATGGATTAACCGCACCGCCCAATACTTTAGGAATGTTCGTCCCAGGCAGTTTGCCGCCTTCAGGTGATAGCACGTGAATGTGTTCTACGTCATCACACTCGCCCTCGTGTGCAAAGTGGTAGGCAAACTGAACACCTTCGGGATCGATCCATTCGCCTAATGCACTGCACACATGCCCATAGATCGTTGAAGGCGGTGGCATATCGAAGGACGGGTGAATGCCTTGCATAAAGTGTGGGTAGCGGAAAGAAGTGGTGATTCCTTCTGCCACCACTTTGAGTGCGCGCATTGTCCCTCCCGTTAATCGAGCCATTGCGGGTTTTGTTTCAGATCGGCGATCAACGCCTGGAACGCCTCGCGCGGATGGCTGACCTTGATTCGCTCATCTTTTTCCGCGAGTGCGACGACCTTTGCGCGTTCTTTGTCCACATAACCAGTCACCCAGCCGACGTAAACATTCGAGAGCAAATCGTCGCTGAACACGCGGAGGGCTTCAGTCAGCGCGTCCACCTTGAATTCGGGCAGACCATCGCTGTTTGCGCCGATGACGTGCCCAAAGATGTGATTGCCGCCTTTGGTAACGCCCAGCACGACGACGGTTGGCGCGACATCGGTATAGTGAAGGGATTGCTTTGCGCCGCCCTCAAGTCGCACCATTCCATTGAAGAGTGTTGTGATTCGCTCAAGTCGTTGCTCGGGTGGGATCCGATAGATTTTTTCACTCTCGACGCGCTCAAGTTTGTGCTCTTTTGCTAACTTGACGCGCACATCGTCCAGGTTGCGAAAACCTGTCTTCTGTTTGTACGAGAACGCTCCACATTGTCGGAGGTTGAGCGAGAACAAACCTTTGAGCGTGGTGCGATAGAACTGATGCTCGTGCGGGACTGGGTTGCCTTCATGTCGCGCCATCACGCCAAAGTCGCTGGTAGGGCGCAACGGCGCGATTGAAACCAGTGTGCTGACACGAAACGGGGCGACCCGAGTCACTGTCTCTTCGGTTTCAGTCTCGCCCGTGCGTGAGGTATCTGCCTCGCGTTTGTCTTGAGCAGATTTCTTTTTGGACGGCGCGCGCATGTAACCGAACAAATCATCGTCCCAATACTCGATCGGGTTGGCATCGGTGTAGGCAATTTTTTCCTCGCGGTAGATTGGCGCGGCTTTCCACTTGGAATCGGTCGCGAGCGTTTGCCGCAGCCAGTAACGAAACGCTTGCGCCGAAACATACGGATAGGGTCCGTCGTTCGCGCGGATCACCTTAACGCCCGTGCTGTTGTCATAGCGCTCGCCCTCGATCTGACCGAGATTGTTGAGCGCCGATGCGGGCGCGTCAATGAGCAAGAGACCAGTTACGTGAGCCATTTGTTTTCTCCTTTGTTGAATGAATTACTCGGCGGCGGTATCTTCGCCTGTTTCTTCACGCGCTTCAGGAATCGCGTCGGCGTGTTGCTGAATCCAGCGCAATTCGTACAGCTTTTCGATCATGCGTATCAGCACCAAGTCACGCGCCAAGCGCCAGTCCGCTCTGCCTTTCTCGTCCACATCCTCGAACACTTCCACATACGGCTCGAATTTGACGAGCGGCGGCTGTCCGCGTTTGAGTTGTGCTCTGTTGACGCGAATCAATTCATTTCGGATCAGCCCATAGCTCTGTTCCGAGTAGAACCGCTCAAAGAAGCGCGTGTCGTTCTCTTCGTGCACGTATTGCGCGAGTTGGTCGCCCATGTCGCGGATACGTTCAATGCGGCTTGGTTTCATGCGCAGAATCCTTTCCAGAAAAAGTTGAGTGAGTTTCCACGAGACGAGTTCGGCGTCGCTCTTGAGTGAATACTGACGGCGTGGGTCGTCTTCCCATTTGCTTTGCTTTGGAATCCGCAAGAAGTAGTGACGGATAAAAGTCGGTGCACCTTCGGGTAGACGAAACAGGTCTTCGTACAAAAAGTTGCGACGCGGCTGTCCGTCTGAGGTGTCAACTTTCTTTTTGCTCTTCTTACCTTTCCCCCTTTTTTCCTCCTTTCGTCCGGCGGTTCCGGATTTCGTCAATTGCCAGGCACGGCGTTCAATTTTTTGCCATTCACCGCGATAACTTGCACCGACAATCGCGGCGAGAAAATTTGTGATCTCCAGCGGTAGATGATAAATCTCAAGCGGTGGATTCCGATCAAGTGGATTGGACCGGCCGCTATTACTCAAGTGATATGCAGTCACAGAGTAGGGGCGCTTCTCCGCTTGTTCTTGAATCCGCGCTTCTTCAATCTCGATCAGTGTGCGAATGAGTAATGTCTTGGCATTCTGAGGTGCTTCGGGTAATTTGGTGTCCTTGGCTTTTTCTGCCAAGTCTATCAGTTTGCGATTGGTCTCCAAGAACTTTTTCGCAAACTTGTAAGTCAAGTCGGGATTGTCCGAATGCACAGCCAGCAGCTTGCCGCCGCATTTTGCACAGCCCAACGGGAACACCTGAATGCACAACAGGGCTATCCCCGAAACAGGCAAGCCTGCATCGCCGTACGGGTGAAAGTTAATTACATCTTCACCTGTGACCATTGGCACATGTTGGCGAAACGCTCGTCCCGCAGGAAAATCTTCCTTGTCGCTGAACGCTACTGCAACAGCAGGATCGCCCGTGAATACACAGTGCTCGTCCAAGACAGGTGTATCAGTTTTGTAACTGCGCGCGACCAATCGAGCGTAGTCTTTTCGCCGTTTCGGAGTTTTCTCAAACGCGGGTTGCGTAAAGCCCGAATTTGGAAAGGCAACGCTCAAAAAGGACTTGAGCGGATTCACGACATAGTGCGCTTCAATATAGTCCGCCACTTTGTCCAACTCTTTTTCTGTTACTTGATCCAATGTGGACTTGCGACTAAAAGCCCAAATAGTCGCGACTCCAACGTCAACGAGTGGGTGCCCAGTGAATTTCAACATTTGACTCCTCCCTGCTTATGGATTCGCGCTTTCAGATTCATACACCGCCGCCATCCTCCGCGCCTCCTCCGCAATCTGATCACGCAGTTCGGCGGGTTCGAGCACTTCACATTCACTTCCCCATTGTCTGATCCACGGAATCATCTCCAACGTGCTCCCCACGCGCACCGTCAACACACGACTGCCATCGGGACAGGTTTCCAAACGCTGCGACTCGTGCCACACGTTATCCGCCACGCGTTCTGCCGCGTTGCCGGTAAAGCGCAAACGCACTTGCGTCAGTTCACCCTTGCCCCAATTGATGCCCCACGCATCGCCGAGATACTGATACGGATCAAAGTCCTCTGGGACCGAAAAGAATTCGCTTGTCAAGGAAACCGATTTGAGCCATTGCACCTTGAACGTCCGAATATCCTGCCGCAGGTGGTCAAAGCCAATCACATACGTCGTGAACATGGACGGCTCGATAAAATACGGATCGAACTTGCGCGCTTGGTGCGGCTCTTTGCGATGATAGAGATATGTGCTGACCCGATCCGCCCATGCGCGGGTCAATACTTGCAGCGCGCGCACATACTCACGCGCCGCCTGATTAGATTTTCGCCTGACTTGCTCCGATGTCGCCAGCACGTGGTCGGCAATCACACGCGCATGTCCTTTCAAAGCCCCTCCCAACTTTGTCAGCGCATCAATCACGTGGGGATTGGGGCGGTCACTATGACGCGCCAGCAAGCGGCAGGCAATGAACACGGCAAGCGCTTCGTCCAAATTCAGACGGAGATCAAATTCGTATCTCGAACGATCCAACCGTACACGCCTCTGTTCATCCCATTCGATGGGAATTCCCATTTCGGGAAGTTGCTCCAGCAAGCGATGTGCAGTGGAGCGATTGACGCCCAAGCGCCGCGCTACTTCCGCCTGTGGCATATAGTCACGCGCCCCAAGCAGAATTAGTTTTGCGTTCTCGACATTTACCCGTGTCATCCGTTGCCTCCCACTGCAACTATTATATCACGCCTTGTTCCAAAAAATGGCAACGCGCTTAATCCTTGCCGAACAGCCACCGGAAGAGCGAAATCCGT
>DYKH01000821.1 GCA_020722685.1 Caldithrix sp.
GGGAGCGGCAATCGAAAACGCAAACGAATCCTCGTCCGTTGTTCCCGCCTGCCATTCGACGAATCCGCCGGGCACCGACCGCGCCGCCGACCCAGACCCGCGCCGCGCCAGGCGTGATAACTCCGCTTCACTTAAAACCAATCCTGCAGCCTGGCTCGCGGCCAGAGCCAAAGCCGCGAAAGCCGAAGCCGAGGAGGCAATGCCCGCGCCGGAAGGAAAGTTGTTCTCGCTCACCACTTCCGCATTCTCTTTTATATTCGCTCTCTCGCGCACCAAATCAAGGATGAAGGATACGCGTTCCAATCCCCTGCCAGCGACTTCACGGCCATTGATGACCAACTCATCGTAAGGCAGCGATGGCTGAAAGCTGACCGTGGTGCGCGTGAACAATCCATCCAGGTTCATCGAGATGGAAGCATTGGACGGGATTCGCAAATCGTTATCGCGGTTGCCCCAGTATTTGATGAGAGCGATGTTGGGGCAAGCGACAGCCGTTGCCGAGGAGCTACCAGACATTTTACGTAAATAACCCTTTCATTATCTTCAATTGCGAGTGTACCACGAACATCCAGCATTTCTAACAACTGACGTTTCTGATCAAAGGTGGCAGTATCCAATTCATCCTTAATCGATTCGCAGAATGATTTTATGTCCTCAACTTGTTCGTCAGATATCACTAGACCTCTTGCAAAAGTCATGGTGCGGGTTTGAGTTCGAAGTTGTAGATGGCCGCAATCAAATTGAAACGCAAGCCAAAGCGTTTTCGGCGTGGATGTGCTTACCATGCAAAATTGGCGAGATGTGTTCAACATCCGCTTCGACTCGCCGCTTTACATCACCTTCGACATGGATTGTCTCGACCCCGCCTTCGCGCCCGGCATATCGCACCGCGAACCTGGCGGGCTGTCCACGCGTGAAGCGTTGAGCGTCATTCAATCGCTCCATGCAAACATCATCGGCGCGGATGTTGTGGAATTAAATCCGACACAAGATGTTTCGGGTGTCACTGAGATGGTGGCGGCGAAAGTGTTCAAAGAGATTGCCGCCAAAATGCTAGTGGAGTGTTCGATAAGTAATTTAACATAGTCGTTCAAAAAAATAGGCCATA
>DYKH01000822.1 GCA_020722685.1 Caldithrix sp.
GTGTTTTGACTTGTGGGCGTGTTTTGACTTGTGGGCGTGTTTTGACTTGTGGGCGCGTTTTGACTTATGGGCGCGTTTTTGACTTATGGGCGCGTTTTTGACTTATGGGCGTGTTTTGACTTGTGGGCGTGTTTTGACTTGTGGGCGTGTTTTTGACTTGTGGGCGTGTTTTTGACGCTCAAAACGGGCACAAGGCCCTAGGCTACAACTGACCCTAGGCTACAACTGAAATGAAACACACCCATTTGAATTATACGTCAGCCAAAGAAGACTTCAACGCCAGAAGTCGCGTCGAGGCTAAACAGTGTATCACGATCGAAAACCTCCCAGGATGCGAGGGCATCGGGCGCACTCTGAACTTTCGCCACGCGTGTATCCATTAGCCAGACAGCGAAATTCAGCGGAACAGGATTGATCGCCAGCGTACATCCCTCTGCTGCAGCGGCATAATCGAGTTGAATGTTGAAACCATTTTCCGCGATGCACAGCGATTTATGACTTGGCCCGGGGTAAATGAAAAGCTCCATCTCTTCCGGCGCAGGTGTTTTGAGGTGCTGTGGCGCGTGGAAGTAGCGCGGGATTACAGCTCCCGCCCGCACGAAGATCGGGATGCGCTCCAGCGGCGCCTCAACCTTGACAAAGCCGGAACCATCAATCACGCAGGCCACATCTTCCAAAGCCCACCATCGGTAAGGAGGTACGCATCGACCTGTTCTGTGAACGTCCCAACAGGCGGTTCCATCTTGAGGGAGATAAGCATCTCGCTGGTTTCCTCGAAATCGGGGGCGACGTTAGCAGGCCAAAATTTGAAGCGCAAGATCCCATCCGCAACAGGGATGACGGCGAGTAGCGCAAGCGCGCCGGAATCCAACGCGACATGCGCGGTCAATACCCCATTGACGAAACCGGCGCGCTTCACAGCAACGACGCTATCGTAGGTCAATCCCCCGCGATGGAAGATCCGAGCATCATCCTGGTAGATAGACTTTTCTGGCTTATAATCGGTAGCATAGCTCTCACTGGTGTAGACGGCATTGGTCGTGTTCAAATTATCCCTCCGCAGGTATGAGCTGACGTATGAACACTTCCATTATATCATCTTGTG
>DYKH01000823.1 GCA_020722685.1 Caldithrix sp.
GGTATAAACAAATTATCTTGGTTGAAAGCTCTTTGAAATTTCAGCTAGCTTTACACACAAAATGACACTTTTGTGAGAATATTCGTGTGTATGCCACACGTACACACGAAATCCCCTTGCTGTCAGGGAATCATCTATGGATATGGACAGCGACGACGTCAGTGTTCGCTCTGTAAAAAGACATGGCGCATCAGACAGAAAAAGAAAGGTCGGAAACCGCGAAGAATAAATGCACGGCTGGTGCTGCGCTATCTTACGAATGGCAGCTTTAATCTGCATGAGCATGCGCATCGGCTCGGTATCACTGAAGCGGCGCTCCATGCACGGATACGCAAAAGTCTTGATTGTTTTCTTGCGCATACGCCGTGGGGCGCTCTTCCTACGCGGGGCAACCTGATCGTGGTCGTTGATGCGCTTATCGAACGTATCCAGGAATGCTACTATACCGTATATTTTGTCGTCCTACGACCGGCGGCTGATAGCGAAGCTATTATCCTTGCACCCATCGTCTATCCCCGCTATGAGAACAAAGTCGATTGGCAACGGGTGTTTCAGCGCATCCCTGACGTGTGCAGGATGCATATTGTGGCGTTAGTGGGCGATGGAAGTTCTTATTTCCTTACCATTGCGCGTGCTTATGGCTGGCACCTGCAACGATGTCATTTTCACCTTTTCGCAGAACTGCACCGATGGGCAAGTCTCAAACGGCGAAGCAGGTACCGGCAACTAGCGCGTACCCTCCACCGGCTGGTCCGGCGCATCGTGACTACGACCGATGCGCGGATACTCGCGCGGTCGCTCGCCGCGCTTAAGGAACATATTCAAGATCCATCGGTTCCTGACAGGATCAAGAGACGGTTCTTGACTGGTTTCTTCCGCCACTATCAGCTGTATCGCACGTACCTGTATCATCCCGCATTGAATCTTCCCACGACGACGAATTCATGTGAAACGCTGTGCCGCCTGACGAGAGCCTTCTTAGGCAGAGCGCATGGCATACGTACGGCATCAGCATACGCTCAATGGGTAAAGGCTGTCATGCTTTCTCGGAAAAAAGTGTCTTGTAAAGGAGCTGATTTTCAACCAAATTAATTTGTTTATACC
>DYKH01000824.1 GCA_020722685.1 Caldithrix sp.
TAAACGTCCTGGTTATAAACGACAAAAACGTACCATTGCACCTTGAAAACCGAATAAAACTTCCTGAACGGAAAGGCGGACGGTCTCGTCAAAGCGAATGAGCGCAACAGGCTTGTCTTCTTGGAGTTAGTGAACTTACAAGGAGGCAGGCATGGCAAAGAGAGAGAGACAAGCGATCACCGTCCGTATGGAACGTCTACCAAACCGCAGGGCGATTGAACGAGTGCGAGAAGCATATCATCAATTGAGCCAAGCGGCAGACAGCGCTGAAAAAGAGAAACCGATTCAGGAGGCACAGCATGAACCAGTTAGCAGCAGTCTACGCAAGAGTATCGACACAGCAACAAGAACAGGAGGCGACGATTGACAGTCAGGTCGCAGAGGTAGAGAAGTATGCGCGAGAGAAAGAGTATCGGCTATCGAAAGAGTTTTATTTTCTGGATCAAGCGGTCAGCGGGGCGCAGTTAGTGCGTCCTGCCTTGGACCGCTTACGCGACTTGGCGACAGAAGGCTTGTTTGAAACAGTGTTATGCCTGAGTCCAGATCGTCTGTCACGGCAATATGCTCACCAATACTTCTTGATGGAAGAGATGAAGCGAGCGGGCGTGAAAGTAATATTCGTCAATCAGCCGCCGCTGGAAGACAATCCGCAAGGGCAATTGTTGTTGGGTATACAAGGGTTGTTTTCCGAGTATGAGCGTACCGTCATCGCCGGTCGAATGCGGCGTGGAAAACTTCATCGAGTTCGTCAAGGAGAGTTGGTCAATCCTGTGCCTCCGTATGGGTATCGGTATATTCCTGTCAGCGAGCCGAACGGCGGGCATTGGGAAGTGCAAGCAATTGAACAAGAGGTAGTGCGCACCATCTACACGGCCTACACCGAAGAGAACCTGAAACTTGCGCAAATTGCCAATAAACTGAATGAAAATATCGAAAAAACGCCACCGCGCGGCCTGCGTTGGGGTTATAGTACGGTGCAGGCTATCCTAAAACAGCCCGCCTATACGGGTAAAACGTATTACAATCGCACACGCACTTGCCATGAAGTTATCGGACAGCCAAAGAAGCATGGTCGCGGTGTGAAGCGTTCTGCAGTTCACCAGG
>DYKH01000825.1 GCA_020722685.1 Caldithrix sp.
AAGCAACCGGCGGAACTTTACAACGTGGATAGAAGCGTCATCACCAAACACCTGAGAAATATATTCTCCGAGGGTGAACTTCGGGAAGATTCAGTTAGTGCAATTTATGCACATACTGCCGAAGACGGCAAAACCTACCAAACCCGTTACTACAACCTGGATGCGATCATTGCCGTCGGTTACCGCGTGAACAGTTTTGAAGCCACACGCTTTCGTATCTGGGCGACGCAAACGCTCAGGGAATTTATCATCAAAGGTTTTGCGCTGGATGATGAACGCCTGAAACAAAACAAGCGCTTCGGCAGGGATTACTTCGACGAGTTGCTGGAGCGCATTCGCGAAATCCGCGCCAGCGAACGCCGCTTCTACCAAAAGATCACAGACATTTATCAGCAATGCAGCATTGATTACGACAGGGACGCCGAAGTCACGCAATTGTTTTTCAAGACCGTGCAAAACAAACTGCATTGGGCGATCACGGGTTAAACCGCCGCCGAGATCGTGGCGGGACGCGCCAGCGCTAAAAAACCGCACATGGGCTTGACCACATGGAAGAACGCGCCGCAAGGGAAGATCCTCAAATCCGACGTTTCGATTGCCAAAAATTACCTTCAAGAAGATGAAATCAAAGGCTTGGAACGGATCGTCAGCATGTATTTGGATTATGCTGAAAACCAGGCTGCGCGCCAGATTCCCATGAAGATGACCGATTGGGTGAAGAAACTGGATGCCTTCCTGCAATTCAACGAGTACGACATTTTGAACAACGCGGGCAGGGTCAGCCATGAGGTCGCCAAAGAACTGGCGGAACGGGAATACGAAAAATTCCGCGTCGAACAAGATCGAACCTTCGAAAGCGATTTCGACAGGGAAGTAAAGAAACTCCAGCGCAGAAAACGATGATGCAAAACAGTTGTTGTCAACACAAAACCCCGCCTCCAGCATTACAGCGCAAGGTTGGCGAAGCGGGCGGATACCCTGACAGGCACACGTCCGCAGGCGGATACCAGCCCTTTGGAACAGGAGATTGACCGGTTGGTGTATAAATTGTACGGACTAACGGAAGAAGGGATCAAGATTGTGGAGGGGAAGTGACCCCCACC
>DYKH01000826.1 GCA_020722685.1 Caldithrix sp.
GCGGTCAACCCATCTCTCTGGACAACCTCCGTCAGGTGCGCGAGCTGACTCAAAGACACGGCATCAAAATCATTCACGACATGACGCGAGTAGCCGAAAATGCTTACTTTATTAAGAGCAGAGAGCCCGGCTACCAAAATAAAACCATTGCCGAGATTGTCAAAGAAATCTGCTCCCTTACGGACGGGGCGACCATGAGCGCCAAGAAGGACGCCCTGGTCAACATCGGCGGCTTTTTGGCAATCAACGACGAGGAGATATTCGAAAAGGCGCGCAACATGGTGGTCGTCTACGAAGGATTGCACACCTATGGCGGATTGGCCGGCCGGGATATGGAAGCCATGGCCATCGGTATCGGCGAATCTATCGATGAAGATCATATTCGTGCCCGGGTTGGGCAGGTCCAATACCTGGGGAAAAAGCTGCTGGACATGGGCGTGCCGATCGTCAAGCCCATCGGCGGGCACGGCGTATTTTTGGACGCGAAAAGGTTTCTACCGCATCTGGCGCAAGATGTCTTTCCCGCGCAGGCTTTGGCAGCGGAAATTTATCTGGATTCCGGCGTGCGCACCATGGAGCGCGGCGTTGTCTCGGCCGGCAGGAACAAGGAAACTGGAGAGCATATATATCCCAGACTGGAATTGGTGCGGGTGACCATTCCGCGCCGCGTCTACACTCAGGCGCACATGGACGTGGTGGCCGAGTCCATCGAAGAAGTCTATGATACCAGAAAACAAATCAAAGGTTTGAGAATGGTGTATGAGCCCAAGTACCTACGGTTTTTTCAAGCGAGGTTTGAGAAGATCGTTTAGCAATGCTGTGTTTTTTCTCTGACCATCGACTTGCAGGTCTCAGATTTCAGGTTTCAGGTCGCAGTTTGTCAGTCGTCCATTGCAGGATTAAGCATTTTCTCTCACCCAAAAAATTCACTGTCATGCAGAAGGCATCTTTTCAGGTAGAGCAGGTGGGCTACCGTCTTGCGCTCGGCTCGGTGTTATGAAAGGGTTTTTCCTGGAAATCGTCATTGACCATTGACCGTTGACTATTTGAAAACGATCAATGTTCAACGTTCAACGGTCAATGGTCAATGGTCAAGGGTCAA
>DYKH01000239.1 GCA_020722685.1 Caldithrix sp.
ATTTGACGCGAACCGTTCGGCGGGAGACGATGCTGTTTGTTTCTCCCCGAACGGATTTTTGTATGCAACGCTGTGCGTGGGTACCTCTTGACAAAGCAGATTATGTGCAATATCACGATCTGGAATGGGGTGTTCCCGTCCATGATGACCGGCAACTTTTTGAAATGCTCATTCTGGAAGGCAGCCAGGCAGGGCTGAATTGGTACACTATCCTCAAAAAGCGGGCAGCGTATCGTCAGGCTTTTCACCACTTTGACCCTGAAGCGGTGGCCAGGATGCCGGACACAGAGCTGGAAACGCTTTTACACAACCCGGAAATTATCCGCAATCGCCTGAAAGTCTATGCAGCACGGGATAACGCTCGTATTTTCCTCACCATTCAAAAAGAATTCGGCTCTTTTGATGCGTACATCTGGCGATTTGTCGATGGTCAACCCCTGATCAACCGTCCCGGCAGTATGCTTGAAGTACCCGCCCGTAACGAAATATCGGATGCCCTATCCAAAGACCTCAAAAAACGCGGTATGCGTTTCGTCGGTCCGACCATCATGTATGCCTATATGCAAGCTGTCGGCATGGTCAATGATCACAGCACCGACTGCTTCAAAAGTTTGTAGTCCATTATCCTGAAAACGGCAGTTGCCGTGGGTGCTTTTTGCTCCGTTGTTCCTCGCCTGTTGTTCTTGGCGTCATCAGAAGGGCTTGCATTTTCCTTTTTATCAGTTTACTGTATTTATATACAGTAAACGTAAGGAGGCTTATCATGATTACGCATCATTCTACTCTGCAGCTCTGGACCAAAACCATGGGAATCATTGTGTTCGGGGCATTCATCGGTGTCTGGCTCGGCCATCAGGATAAGCACTATCAGCCCGGCCCAAGTTCAGTCATGGAAACTGTCGCAGTCCAGCAAGTGCAGTATCTACCGGCCAGCGCACAAAATCCCGTCATGCCCCAAGATCAGCGTCCACAAATATGAGATCGTGCTAAACTGCTGCGCGACTACCATCCACCATTTGCAGAGGAAAACATTGGAACTTGATCACAAGGCCCGTGAGGCCATTGAAGACATCATCAACCGCCGGGAAGGCATCAATTCCATTCAGGCACAGTTGAAAGAAGACATGAAGGCCATTGCCGAATATCTGGCCGTCAAACCAGCTCAGGTGGCGCGACTGATTAATCTGGTAGAACGGGAACGCGCCAAGGGAGACGTGCTCGAAACCGAACGTAGCGTCATTGATGCCGCTGCATCCATGGTTCCGGTAACGGCTTCTGCCCAAGAGCCTGCACCCATTTAAGGCAGCCGGGGAACTTCTGGCAGATTGTCGGCGTCATACTGCTTGGTCTTGGATAATAGTGAACCAGAGATGCCGCCGCTTACCATTCGTACTTACAGAACCGCCTTACCTTCGTTTCTTTTTGTTTCTGCGCTGATGGCCTTGTCATTGTCCGGTTGCGCCAGCACACCCGATAAAAAGGGCGAGCACATACACGTAGCACCCGTTGCGCAAATGTTCAGACCGGCCCAGGAAGCTTTGCAGCGAGGCGATTATGACCGAGCCATCCGGCAATTTGAAAATTTACAGACAGAATATCCCTACGGCCCCTATTCTGAGCAGTCCCAACTGGATACTGCCTATGCTTATTACAAGTCCGGTGATTCCAAAGCGGCTGCGGCGGCAGCCTCGGCTTTCATCAAGGCACATCCCGCAAATCCACACGTTGTCTACGCTTATTATCTGAAAGGCCTTGCGGAATATGAAGACATTGAAGGTCCGGAATATACCCCTACTCCTGACTATGAAGCATTAAACACGTTCACCTATCTGGCCAAAGCCTTTCCCAAGACACCATACGCAGTCAGTGCCCGACTGCACATTGCCAAAATTATCGACATTCTCGGCCAGCGTAATCTGAATATCTGCAAGTTTTATTATATTCGCGATGCTTATGTGGCCTCCGCCAATCGCTGCAGCAGGGTCATCACTGATTATCAACTCAGCCCGGCTCGTCAAGAAGCGCTCTATTATTTAACTAAATCCTACCTGCATTTGGATTTGAACCAGCTAGCACGGACCACAGCGGTCATATTACATGCCAACTATCCCCAGGGACGATTCACCAAAAGGCTGCGCTCACTTTGGGAACAGGCATCCAAAGCCAGCACAGCCGCCGCCGGTTAACATAGAACTTAACGATCCTGACGTTTTTGCAAAAGAATTTGCATGTCTTCCAGAAACCAGGCACCGACAAATGCCGCCAGACTAAAACTGGCAGCTATCAGAAAATCCGTACGCAAGGTCTGAACAATCATGGCAGCGTGTTCAGCAGATGACGCCACGCCGGCCATTAATCCGGAAAAAACGGCACCAAATGCAGCCACTCCCAAGGTTCCGCCCATGGAGCGAAACAAGGTAACCGTCGAAGTAGCCACACCGAGATTTTTATGCGGAATCGCCAATTGTGCGGACAGCACCAATACCTGCATGGTCATGCCCAGACCAAGGCCCAGCAACACCAAGGCAGCGTCGATATGCCACATCGGGGTCTGCTCACCGAGCCGGGAAAGCCAAGCCAAGGAAACCGTGATCAGTAGCGCGCCGATAATGGGAAATTCCCGATAACGCTGTTTATGGCTGATCCGCCGCCCGGCCATAACGGACATGGACAACATTCCGACCAAAAGATATAACAATTCGAGTCCCGACATGGTGGGTGAAAAATGGCGAACATCCTGGAGATAAATGGGTAAAAAACTGATGGAACCCAACATGGCCAAACCCACAAAAAAAGACAGGATGACACTTAGCGTAAACGTCCGGAAGTTAAAAAAAGACAGTGGCAGCAATGGTTGAGGATGCTGTTTTTCAAAGATGAAAAACCCGGCGAAACTACCCAAGCCTATCGCCAAAATCAACCATAATTCGGGAGAATTCCAGGCCAATATCGGACCTGCCACGCTGGCAAATAAGACCAGCATACTTAATCCCGTAATCAGCAAAACGGTCCCCCAGACATCCATAATCCATTCAGCCGGATGTAGAGGTTTGGGAAAGGCTGTGCCAATAACCAGCAAGGCAAATATGCCAATGGGCACATTAATATAAAAAATCCAGCGCCAGCTCAACGTCTCCACAATAAACCCACCCAGAAAAGGGCCAATCAAAGTGGCCAAACCAAAAGCAGCACCGACCAGCCCCTGATAGCGGCTTCTTTGGGTTACCGGAATAAAATCCGAAATAGAGGCAATGGCGGTTACCAGTAAACCGCCACCACCAATACCCTGTAGGGCACGAAACAGGATGAGCTCATCAATATTTTGGGCCAATCCCGAAAGGGCTGACCCGGCCAGAAATAATAATACAGCGGATTGCAGCAAATATTTGCGGCCCAGCAAGTCACCGAGTTTGCCATATACTGGCAAACAGACCGTGGAGGTCAGCAGATAAGCCGTGACAATCCAGGGCAATTTAGCCAAGCCATTCAGATCACGAGCAATAGTCGGCAAGGCGGTCGAAACAACAGTCTGGTCCATCGCTGCGAGAAAAATGGAGGACAGAATGGCTACAAACATCAGTCGCGCCGACCAGTCCAGTTGAAAATTCTTCTCGTTATCGGTGGTGTCTGATTTTATGTCCTGCATATCAGCTCGACTGCTCTGCGTCATCACGCTTCCACCCCTGCCACCAGGCCATCAACATGCCCATCAGCATCGGGCCCACAAAAATGCCCAAAATACCCAGCACCGAAAGCCCCCCAATGAGTCCCATAAAAATCAGCATGAAGGGCATTCTTGAACGACCACCGATGAGTAACGGTTTCAACAAATTATCTGCCAAAGTGGTAATAATGTTACCGGCAATAAATATCACCAAGGCCAGCAGCGGTTCAGATGCGGCCAACCAGACCCATAAGGTCACCCCGGTAAATACCGCCGAAGCACCAAAGGGAATCACGGAAAACACCCCGGATACCGTCCCCCAGATCAAGGCATGTGGCACTCCGCAGGCGGCATATAAGGCCCAAAACAACAGGGCTTCAAACAAACCGGTAATCACGACACTCCAGAACGTGCCGCGCAAAATATCGAGACCACGGGAAACGACTTTCCACACTTCAGCACCAGCCAGTCCGGTCACCCGTTCGGCCAGTCCCTGAGCCAATGTTTCGCCATGCAACAGAAAGAAAAACAGGAGCAGCAACGCCAGACTGGCATTTAAAGCCGTATCTTCGGCACCACCAAGAACATTGAGCACCATTTGCCCATGGGCCAGCAACGCATTCGAGCCCCCGAGAGCCTGCAATTCCGTAACATGCGGGGCCAAAAGGACGCTTTTTGCATTGATTCCCGGTAAAAATGCACCAAGCCAACCCGTAGCAACGCGCCACAAATGCCGTAACGGATCCAGTAAAATGAGCGGCAAATGCTGACTCATCCAAGTGGGTAAAGCCCAGTGCGATAGTTCTTCCCCAGAAATCCATGGCCCGAGCAAATGCAGGCCGCGCAGCATTTCCAAAATCACAAAGGCCAGCGGCAACAGAATCAAACTGGCCGCAGTCAGTGCAAAAAACAATGCGCCCAAAGGTCGCCATCGCCCCGGTATGCGCGCCACAAAAGGCCAGAACACCACAGAGAGCACCGCCGACCAGGCCAAGGCTGACCAAAAATTCTGCAAGATCCAAATCAATGCAACAGCAATCAGTAAAATGGGTAACCAACGCTGCACGGACTGAGCACGATCCGTCAAAATGCTGCCCTCGTCTGAAATAATTTTTACATTATGCCTGAAACTGCATTTTGGAGCGTCATAAAGCGCGCCGACAGTGCGTGCGGCCGAGCCCCAGAAGGCTGAGGGATAGTAACCGCCTTGAACCGGTATATTGATACCAGTGTTGCTCTGAAGTGTTTTCTGAAGCACACATCAATTTTTAGCGGATTTTCAAGGTTCGCAAAATGATTATTATTGACGACTTCGGAGGCGATGATATAGCATCAAAACATCATATCATCCAACACGACGAAGGACTGTCTCATGCGTACTACACTGGATATCGAAGACGATGTGCTTGAAGCCGCACGTGAACTGGCGCGGCGTGAACATATCAGTGCAGGTGCAGCAGTATCCCGACTTTTGCGTGTCGCGTTTACCGGCCATTTCCCCATATCCACAACGCCGCCAGAGACCACTGTAGTGAATGGCTTCCGTCCCATTCCAGCTAATAACCGGCTCGTCACCGATAGTCTTATCGACCGGCTGCGCGATGAATCTGGCCTCTGATGCGCGCCCTGCTCGACGTCAATGTACTGATTGCTCTGCTCGACGCCGCCCACATCCACCACCGCGCTGCCCATCATTGGCTCGCACAGCAGAGTGATGGCTGGGCCACCTGCCCGATTACCGTCAACGGCTGCCTGCGCATCCTCTCGCAACCCGGCTATCCTGGAGCTTTGCCTATTGCGGATATCGCCGGGCGGCTAACCGATGCCACCGATTCCCGGTCTCACGCTTTCTGGCCCGACAGTCTCGACC
Source organism: Caldithrix sp. (assembly GCA_020722685.1). Next base: position 5,535 of record DYKH01000239.1, read on the forward strand.
TACTCCACAACAATTCACTGGACTGGACTAAGATAATCGGTCACCGCCAACTTACTGATGTCTATCTGCTTGCACTCGCGGTGGACCATGATGGATGCTTTGCGACCTTCGACCGGCGCATTCAGCATAACGTTTTGCACTCCGCCCGTGAGGAACATCTCGTCATGATTCCAGGCAGATGAACTGAAAGATCTTCACTTGGGCAAAATTTGGGCGCAGATTCGTGCATTTTGAAGATGCCATAGAAATTCAATCAAAGCGCGTATGCTGCGGGGCTTGATTGCCCGCGATGCGCATTAACTCGCCTTCGTGTACCTCATATTCTCCCAGATGCACACGCATCAGGCTTTTCCAAAGTTTTCCGTGGTTGGGAACCGAGAAGTGGAGCAGCTCGTGAACGATCACGTAGTCCCATAGCTCGGGTTTCAAGCCGGGTAGTTCGTCGCTGAAATTCAAATGGCCTGCGGTGGAACACGAGGCCCATTTGTTGCGCATCGGCCGCACCCCCAGCCAGACAATCTTAATGTCCAGCTTGTCGGCCCAGTACCGGACGCGCTGTTTGAATTCCGTCTTCTTTGAATCTGCATCCATCGGCGAAATCTGCGGTGTCAAATCCGATCCGCCTTTTCCAGCAGCGCAAACAACTCATCCACCATCGCCGTCACCCGGTCCAGGTCCTCCGTTTCGGCGAAGAGGGCGAAGGTCATTTTTTTGCGAAGTTCACGAAGGGCGTTTTCGCTGCGCTTCCAGTTCGGAAACTCGGTGAAGGCGTGGCGAATCTTGCGGCTGACCGCCTCGGCGTTCTCAATCTTCGCGTCGAGCAGGCTGCGATAGACAAAATAGGTCAGACCATCGAAAGACTTCTCGGCCTGTTCCTTCTTCCGCGTTTCGTTACCTTCCACTTCCCGCAGCAATTCGGCCAGGGCCTCGGCCGTGCTGGTTTGGCGGCTCTCGAAGCTCTCCTGCACTGCCCTTGCACGTTCCGCCATGGCGATAAGGTAAGGGTCATCGCTGTTCTCCTCGGCCAGCTTTTCAATGCTTTTGATCAGGTTGATGACTTTGGTGCCATCCCCGCCCTGCTTCGCAGAGGCGCTTGGTGAAAATGAGCGGGAGGATGTAGTCCTTGTACTTCGGCGCGTCCTTGGCGCCACGGATGGAACATGCGGCGTCCCAGATCCAGGACTCAAGGGATTTGTCTTTGCCGTTATTGTTTGCCAATTGAGGTTGATCCGTTCGAACCGCAACCATTTTTCACCCTTTTCTGATGCCTGATAATGGGCACAACTTGGGAATTATATGGGCAATAGTCAATAAAACAAAAAAGCACCCAGGCTGTAACCTGGATGCTTGTTTCTTTTGGCTCCCCGGGACAGGCTCGAACTGCCGACCTAGTGATT
>DYKH01000827.1 GCA_020722685.1 Caldithrix sp.
CCTCAGACTTTTCGTCGCACGGTTCAGGGAGCTGTACCATGATGAACTTGCGGTTCCCGCCGTCAGTAGCGTTCTGCAGCATGACTGAATGTGCAGTTGTCGAAGAACCAGCAAAAAAATCGACCACTATGTCGTCACCCTCGGTCAACATCTCGACCACTTCCTGAAGGATGAGCTCGTCCTTCGGAAAATCGAACAGGTCGCCATCCATGAGTGCACGCAGGCGTTTTGAAGCTGCACGTCCATCTTGATAGAACACGCTGTACGGCGTTTGCTGCTCTTTGTCTTTCAGGTAAGACTTGATGCAAGGCACGGCGTTTTCATCATCCCCAAAATGCACGCGATCATCATCTATCCATTCCTGCATGCGATTTGGGTCGCTGGTCATCCAGCCCCTAGACGGGATCTTGACGGGCTTCTTTGTGACGGGGTGAAGCACCTCGTATTTCGGTCCGCCGCCGCCGGGCCATGAAATGTTGTCCGGGAAATAAATACCGCGCGCATCAACATGCGCATAGTGCTTATGAGCCTTGGAAGGATGACTGTCGGCAAGCGAGCGATACCAGTCTTTCATTCCTTCAGTAATTGCATTGTAATCTTGTCCATGCTGGCGTTTCAGATGTTCATACTGAGCGTAGATTTCATTTAGCCCCTTTTTGCGCTGACGCCAAGTAATTTGGCTTGTTCGCAGGTACTCAACATCGCGGGCATAGCACACGATGTATTCGTGTGAGACGGACACTAATCGTGAATCATTTTTCCGCCCCGCAGCCCATACCATGTCAGCGACGAAATTCGACTGCCCGAAGATTTCGTCCATGATCAACCGAAGTCGGGGATGCTCTCCTTCATCGCAGGAAACAAAAATTGCCCCATCCTGCCTGAGCATGTTTTTTGCTAAGCGAATGCGTGGTGCAATCATCGTCAGCCAGTTGGAGTGGAAGCGGCCATTTCCTTCTGGGTTGGCTACAAGACGCGAACCTTCTTCATTACGCTCACCCGATGCAACCTGATGCGCGATCTGATCAGATGCAAAACTATCCTTGTAAATAAAGTCATTCCCCGTGTTGTACGGCGGGTCGATATAGATCATCTTGACCT
>DYKH01000828.1 GCA_020722685.1 Caldithrix sp.
AGGGCCAGGAGCAGCGTGGCGAAGCCGATTTGCCAAGCTGGGGCGGGCCGCAAGAGTGCAAAGGGGGAACTTTGTCGGCGCGGAGATTTTGCAGCCCGAGCCCGCATTTTGAGCGAGAGGGCATTGCGTAATACTTTCAGCTCCTCTTCGCTCGGCTCCAGCGTTGGCTGGTCGAGAAGGACTGTCTGGAGCTGCTGCAATTCCGCGAGCTCGGTGCGGCAGTCCTTACAAATTTGCAAATGCGCCTCGGTCTCGGCCTTGGCGATTTCGTCCAGCTCATGATAGATGTAGAGCGCGAGATTTTGGCGATAGGGTTTACAACGGTTCATATCAAACCTGCTACGTTGTGTCTTTTTCTCAAGTTCTTGGAAGCTTGGGACCTTGGAGTGATGGAGTATTGGAGCGATGGATTGATGCAATCTTGATTGACCATCGCCGCATTCAATTACTTAGCGGCTCCCAGCATGTCATGCAGGAGGCATCCTTTCATGGTTGGACACTGAACTCCTGATTGCGGATCAATCTCCTTCTTGAAAAGTTCCCTACGGGATGGCATGCTTTTCACTCCAACCCTGTCATGCAGGAGGCATCCTTTCATGGTTAGACACTGAACTCCCGATTGCGGATCGATCTCCTTTTTGAAAAGATCCCTACGGGATGACATGCTTTGCTTAGCCTTTTTCACCATGTCCGCGGTATCAGCTCGCATGACAAGTCAGACAAAATCCTGTTGATCCATAATATCCTGTTATCCGGTCATTCTTGCACAGGCCGTCATCAGTTACTCTTTTTCAAAATACCCCTGCAACTGCACCCGCAATTTCTGGGCGGCACGAAACAAGGAGTTCTTTACCGTGCCTTCCGCTTTATCGAGCATTGCCGATATCTCACTTATTTTGTACCCATGTACATGCTTTAGAGTAAAGACTGCTCGCTGCAGATCCGGCAAAGCATTCAAGGCCAGCTCGATGTGTTGTTGCGTCTCCTTTGCCATAGCTGCTCGATCCGTCCGATAGTCGGACGGGCTTGGGTATTCGATCTCGTCGGACGGAACCGATAGCCCCGACGAACTTCCTGTGACAAAAAACAACCGCCGCAGGC
>DYKH01000240.1 GCA_020722685.1 Caldithrix sp.
ATAAAGGAACTATGCAAATGAAATTTCCATACGAAAACCTTTTCATACTTGAAATTGAGGAATTATGAACATATTATCAGCCATAGATTTCCTAGAGCGGCAGGTTGCCGATCCGTCTATAGGATTGCCGGAGGAAATTTTCCTTTTCATAAGCCGCATGGCGCCGATGGTCAACGTTGACTTGCTGGTCAAGAACACTGCAGGAAACACATTGCTCTCGTGGCGCGCCGACCCATATGCCGGAACCGGCTGGCATGTTCCTGGCGGCATCATCCGCTTCCGCGAAACTTTCGCCGTGCGCATTGCCAAGGTAGCGGTTGCCGAACTCGGCAGCAAAGTAGAGTATGACCCCAAACCGCTGGCGGTCAACGAGATCATTCTGAAGAAGAACGGCACACGCGGGCACTTTATCTCGTTTCTCTACCGATGTCGGCTGCCGGATGATTATGCCATTGACAATTCCGGCCGCACACCTGCCAGTCCCGGTTTTCTCAAGTGGCATTCCGGCTGCCCTGACAACCTGATCTCCTTTCACGATCTTTACCGCAACTTCATCAATGGCCTGTGAGGATTTTGAGCATGCGTGTGGCGGATTACATCTTTAAGTATCTGGCCGATTATGGTATCCGGCATGTGTTTTTGGTAGTCGGTGGCGGAGCCATGCACCTTAACGATGCACTGGTGAAGGAGTCCAGGCTCAAATATGTCTGCAACCATCACGAACAAGCTTCGGCAATCGCCGCCGAAGGCTATTCCAGGACGGCCGGCACTTTGTCGGTGGTTAGCGTCACCTCCGGCCCCGGAGGGACGAATACCCTGACCGGCGTTATCGGACAGTGGCTGGATTCCGTTCCGGTGCTGTACCTATCCGGCCAGGTCAAGTTTGAAACAACCATTGCCTCGGTGCCACAGCTACCGCTGCGTCAGCTTGGGGATCAGGAGATTAACATTGTTGACATTGTCAGGCCGGTGACGAAATATGCAAAAATGATCACCGCGCCGGACAGTATCAAGACCGAGCTGAGAAATGCCATTACCTTGGCAACATCCGGCCGCCCGGGGCCGGTGTGGCTGGACATTCCGTTGGATGTGCAGGCATCTGAGATTGCCGTGTCTCCAGCGGATTTCGCCCCGCCACAGGCGGTGGTGGAAACGCCTTTGACTCCTGATGCTACTAAGGTTTTGGCTAGAGTGGCGGCTGAGCTGCAGATGGCAAAACGCCCGGTTCTAATAGCCGGCAACGGCATCCGGCTAGCAAACGCCACACCGCTGCTACTGAAAGTGCTGGACAGATTGCAGATACCGGTACTGACGACTTTCAACGGTTTCGACCTGGTGGCTACGGAGCATTCCTGCTTTGCCGGACGCATCGGCACACTTGGCAGCCGGGGCGGCAATTTCGCTCTGCAGAATGCTGACCTTGCCATCTTTGTCGGCACCAGAAACAACATCCGGCAGATCAGCTACAACTGGACATCATTTGCCTGTCGCGCCAAACGCGTAGTGATTGACATTGACCAGGCGGAGATTGAAAAGCCTACCGTGCGGGCGGACATCCCGGTGCGTTGCGATGCAGGAGCCTTTCTGGATGGACTACTTCTGGAAATGCCGTATGGCTTCAGTGTGCCGGCGGACTGGCTGGCCTGGTGCCGGGAGCGTTTGCAAAAATACCCAGTGGTGCTTGAAGAGTACCGCCATGCATCAGAGCCGGGAGTCAACCCCTACGTCTTCATTGAGGAGCTCACCGCGCAACTTGACGACAATGCTACTGTCGTTGCGGGCAATGGCACAGCATGCGTCACCCTCTTCCAAGCGGGGATTGTCAAATCCGGACAGCGGCAATTCTGGAACAGCGGTTGCGCCTCAATGGGCTACGCTCTGCCTGCAGCTATCGGCGCCGCATTTGCAACAGCTAGAGACATTGTGTGCATCACCGGCGACGGCAGTCTCCAGATGAACATCCAGGAGCTACAGACAGTCCGGCACCATGGTCTACCGATAAAATTCTTCATTCTCAACAACGGTGGTTACAGTTCCATCAGACAGACGCAGACCGCCTTCTTTGCGGGCAACTTAATCGGCTGCGATCCAGCTTCCGGAGTTACTTTCCCCGAGCTTTCCTGCGTCGCAGCTTTGTACGGACTACATTTTTGCCGGATATCCAGCACCGGCCAGATGCGGGATGCAATCCGAACGGCACTTCGGATGCCGGGGCCAGTGATGTGCGAGGTGATCTTGCCGGCAGATTACATCTTTGCACCAAAGCTTTCCTCGCGGCGATTGCCAGACGGGCGCCTGGTTTCAAACCCGCTCGAAGACCTCTCCCCATTCCTCGATCGCCAGGAACTGGCAGAAAACATGATAGCGGACAAACCGGACAACATTTCATGATTGACCTAGGCAGATACAAGCTTGTGGCATTTGATCTCGACGGTACGCTGCATGTCGGAGATGAAGTGGTGGATGGTGCCCTTGAGCTCGTCAGCCGTCTGCAGCACCGCTGCAAGGTGGCATTCCTGACTAACAATTCCACCAGAACCAGGGCGGCGGTGGCAGTGCGCTTGCGCGGCCTCGGGTTTGCCGTCCAGGCAGAGGATGTCTACACCTCGGCTTATGCGGCGGCAATATATCTGCAGAAGTACGGCGGCGGGCACCTTTTTGTAATTGGTTCAGACGGTCTGCAGGAGGAGATCGCAGCAGTTGGGGTAACACCAGCAGAGTCGGCTGATGATGCAGAGGGTGTCCTGGTCGGCTTGGATTTCAGCATTAATTATGATAAACTGAAAATAGCATTGCAGGTTCTGCAACGGGGCGGCATATTTGTAGCTTGCAATAAAGATCCGTCTTTTCCCCTCGACAGGGGGGTGTTGAGCCCCGGCTGCGGAGCTATGGTCGGAGCAATTGCCGGGTGCACGGGCCGGCAGCCAGATGTAATTGTCGGCAAACCCAGCCATTTGCTGCTGCAAAGGTTGGCAGACGAGCATGGCCTGGAGTCGGCGAACATCGTGGTAGTGGGCGATTCCTTGGAAAACGACATCCTCATGGCCGAAGCTTTCGGCTGCGACGCAGTTTTTGTCGGCTCGGCATCACCAGATGAACGATACCGTGCTTTCAGCATCTCAGAACTTCTACAAACAATTTAGGAGACAAAATGAATGTCCTTGAGTACGAAATGCTCGACCTGTTGAAAACCCTCAAAGAAAAGCATGGTGTATTCGAGATCAAGGCTGAATATGAAAACGAGGGCAGCCGCGAGGTCGAGCTGATGCGACTCAAGGATGTCACCTCCAAGGCTGGTTTGCCGATGATCCTAAAAATAGGCGGCGTGGAGGCGATAACCAATATCTACGACGCCCTGAGTATCGGCACCTGCGGCATCATCGCACCAATGGCCGAAACGGCCTTTGCGGCCAGCAAGTTTCTGGATGCAATCGACACCTTTGTACCGGAAGACAACCGACGCGATATCGAATTCGCAATCAATATTGAGACCATCACCGCCTACAATAATCTTGATGCGATCCTGGCGTTGCCAAAAATTAAGCTGCTGCGCAGCATCACTATTGGCAGGGTTGATTTCACCGGCTCAATGGGCAAGGACCGTTCGTTTGTCAACAGCGAGGAAATGTTCGGCTACTGCGAAGACATCTGCCGCAAGGTCAAGACGGTCGGCTTGAAGACGGCTTTGGGCGGAGCAATTTCCCCGGAATCGGAGAATTTCATTTCCCGCCTGGTTGCCGAAGGTCTGATTGACAAATTTGAAACCCGCAAGGTGGTCTATCACACCAGTGCCTTGAACAATTTCAACGCCGCGCTCACTGCCGGCATACGGTTCGAACTTATGTGGCTCAAAAGCAAGAGGCGCTACTACCATCGCGTCCGCAATGAAGACGAAAAACGCATCGCCATGCTTGAGACACGCCTAAAATAAAATGACAGATACAATGTCCAGGTTGCATACGGAACCATGCTGCCTGACGCCCCCGCGCCAGACATGCCATCTGTGCGGGGGAAGTTTCTTCCCCGAACCGGTTCTTGTTCTTGACGGCATGCCACGTGCTGCCCAGCATTTCCCCACGCCCGCCGAGTTTGCCGAGGATAGGGGAGTAACTTTGGAAATCCGCCAATGCACTGCCTGCGGTCTGGTTCAGCTGACCATACCTCCGGTAACTTACTATCGTGAGGTCATCACGGCCACGAGTTTTTCTGAAGCGACAAGAAAGACCAGACTTGCACAAATGCAGGATTTTGTTCGGAAGTTCTCGCTGCGAGGCAAGCTGGCCCTGGATGTCGGCAGCAATCGTGGAGACATGTTGGACATCATGGCGGAGGCCGGGCTTGTCCCGATCGGACTGGAGGCCTCGGCAGCCTCCGTGGCCGCAGGCAGAGCCGCCGAACGTAACCTGTACCAGGGCTACATCGGCGACGGCCTGCCGACCGCCATTCCCCGACCAGATGCCTTCGTGATGCTGAACTACCTAGAACACCTGCCGTTCCCAGGAGCTATAATCCGCCATCTGCACGCCATAACCGCAGCTGAGGCCGCCGGATATGTCACAGTTCCCAATCTTGAGTATCTGCTGCGCACCAACTGCCTTTACGAATTCGTTCCAGACCACTTGTCATACTTCACCCGGGCGACACTGGCGCATGCCTTCGCCGCCAACGGATTCGAGGTTTCGGATTGCTACCTGATTAACCAGGAAAACGATATTGTGGCCATGGTGCGGAAACGCCCGGCACTTTCACTCACAAGCCAGTATGCAGAGGTCGAGGAACTGGCGAAACAGCTGCACGCCCTGCTGGAAACCCATGCCGCCGCAGGCCGCCGGATTGCCGTCTGGGGCGCCGGACACCGCACCCTGTTTCTGATGTCCATCGCAAGGCTAAGCAAGCTGTCTTATGTCGTTGACTCCGCACCCTTCAAGCACGGCAAATACACACCAATTCTGCACCTGCCAATAGTCCCTCCGCAAACACTGCTGACCGATCCGGTTGACTTGGTCCTTGTAATGGTGCCAGGCCTGTATCCGGATGAAGTGCTGAAGACTTTGCGGAAGATGAATGTGAGCGCGAACATTGTGCTTCTGCGCGACAACAAGCTGGATTTCGTCAGCGATAGCAGCAACAGCAACTAACCAACAATACCGGAGACCACACACCATGGAAGCCAAACCCACAGAACGCGAACTCAGAAACCGCCGGACCCTGCAGGAGAAGAAGCCCTTGGCCTACGCCAAGATCATCACCCATCCGGAAAAGATCAAACGGAAGGAGTGCGTGGCACTGATCCAGTTGCAGTACAACTACAAGTGCAACTTCAAATGCAGGCATTGCGCCATCGAAAGGTTTAGGCGGAAAGAGGGGCGTACACTGACCGTTCCCGATGTCAAGCGTATTGCCGATCAGGCTGACACAATGGGGCTTGCCAGCATATGCATTTCCGGCGGAGAACCGCTGATATTCAAGGATCTAAAGGAAATCGTTGATGCCATAGGCTCACAGAGATTTGTGATCAGCATGGATACAAACGGATGGCTTCTTTCCGCGGAAAAGGTTAGGTGGCTTGTGGACATCGGCGTGGATCGCGTTCATCTCAGTATGGATGGACTTGCCGAGAACCACGCCGAGTTCAGAGGTGTTAAAGGCTCGTGGGAGCGTTGTATCAAAGCTCTTGACTATTGCAAGCAATACGGACTCGGTGTAATCATAAATATTGTGGCCACAAAGAGTCTGGTCAAAAGTGGGGAGCTGGTCAAAGAGCTCGAGTATATCAAGCAGTTCGGTGAGCATGCCAGCATCATATATGCTAAGGCTGTCGGCTCCTTCGAGGAATACAAAAATGAAATTCTCGACACAAAAGACCTGAATTTCATCCAGTCCCTGACTTCCAAGTACAATGTATCCACGCACCTCTCCCCGAATTGCGGGCATGATTTCGGATGTCTCTGCTTCAAGCGTCACTTCTCCATAACCGCCTATGGAGATGTACTCCCGTGCCCTTGGATTCCAATCACCATGGGCAACATCTTCGAGGAGGACCTAGCCACAATTGTCAATCGAGCATTGAAAATAAAATGGTTCTCCTACGACCACCACTTCAGTTGCCAGAGCGGCAACTGCGACACCCTGTTCTACAAGAAAATACTACCCCAGGTAGAAAGCGCAGATACATACCCAGCCCACTGGAAAAAGATCAATTGGTTTGAAGAAGAATAAACAGCTTGTCTAATTTATTTACGGAGGTCAATACATGCATGTTGGTGAACGATTTTATGAACACTCAGAATTGCTCCAATTTGGATTTAATAGAGTTGGTCAAAATGTTAAAATTAAAAGAAATGTGGGATTGTTTTTCACCGAGAATATTTCTATCGGAGACAATGTAAGGATTGATGATTTCACTATAATCGTTGCAAGCCGGGAGGCAGTGGTCATAGGCTCAAATGTAAATCTTGCTGCCTTTTGTTACGTGGCCGGGAGTGAAGGTGTCGAGTTCGGGGACTTTTCGACGTTTGCCCCCGGGGTCATGATCTTTTCAGGTAGTGATGATTATCACGGGCACAAGTTGACTGGAGCCACTATCCCCAAAAAGTATACAGGGGGAGAGCACGGCAAGGTTAGGATTGGAAGACACTGCATTGTCGGAGCAAATTCCGTTATCCTTCCAAAAGTAACTCTTGGGGAAGGTGTTTCGGTAGGAGCTCTATCACTAGTTAGAAAGAATTTGGAGCCTTGGACAATATATGCAGGAAATCCATTAAAATTAATCAAGACCAGATCGCAAGAGCTTTTGGAACTCGAAAAGAATTATTTTCAAGATATGCATCCTAAGAAATTTTAATCAAGCAAATCAGGAAAGGAGAATACCTGAAAAAGTGATAGAAAAAAGATAAAAGGGGGTCTTGACTTTTTTAAAC
>DYKH01000829.1 GCA_020722685.1 Caldithrix sp.
ATGGCATCAAAGCGTCTTTCAGGGCTAAGGTGTTTATGACCTCCGCCTAGGATAATGTTTTTAATTTCATCCTTTCTGATAGCAAGTTTATTAAGTCGCTCACACGCCATGAGTCCGCGTGATTTTGTACCAGAAATTGCAAATTCTTTGTCATTTTGTAGGTCGTAGGTCATTCCATCGTAGATAGGGGCTTGATGAACAATACCGCTGCAAGAGAACTCATATAAGAAACGTGATAAACGGAGCGCAGCACGGAGCTGGCGAGTTATGCCGCTTCCAGCCGCAGCGACTCGGGCGGAGTCAAGAAAAAGATGTGTTAGCGCGAAATCGCTCCACACAAATATATCCAAACAATCATCAGCAAGTTGCGGGGATTTCCCCTTGGTTTTCCATAACGGCTGCATGAGTAGCGGGCGCTGAAAGTCACGAAACTCGCGCAAAAACACTTCCAAGGCTGTGAGGGTGCGCGGCGCGAGTCGGTGCATAACTTCCTTTGAATCCCAATCACGTAAAGTTGCGAAAACGGGTTCAAAAATAGCACGCACCCGCTCGCGCTGATTGGCTACAGACTGTGCCATAGACAGAGCCATGTAGCGCGTGGTTGCAGAGCGGATAACGATTTCCGCACCGTAATTGTTCTCATCCAGGCGTTCTGTGGTGTTGTCGGGAAGTGTTGTCAGCTTTATTTCCAACGGGCGTATTTGGGCTTCACGCGTCAGGTCACAAACGACGAGATCAATGGCTGGAATATCGTCGTGTGCATAGCGTCTGAAAGCATCAAGTCGTGTTTCAAACGAGAAAAACAAGTCGCTTGAATTTTTGTTACTGCCCAATACATCCGAAACAGGAAGTTCGGTGACTTCTGTGCCTAATTCGTCGCGGAACTTGATATATACCAGCGGAATTCCCCGCTCCCGCATATAGCAGGCAAGCGCAACAGGAAAAGCCGAGTTGAACTGATTTTTGCCCCAGTAATAGGGATCGGCAAAATTTCGGTTGCTGCGCTGAATGCCAAACAGTGAAGGCTGCATTTTATGATCCGTTTTGGCTATATCTGTCTTCTGAGCGAATGAAGGTATTTGGTAATCAATCCCAGCTCA
>DYKH01000241.1 GCA_020722685.1 Caldithrix sp.
GGGCAAGTTTCAGCATGATTTCTGCGGAGCAGGCCGAAGAGAGCATGATCCGTTTCGCCTTACGCCTTCCTCCGAAATTGCCGAGGAGTGTTCCCGGCGGATGCCGTTGATCGGCGGCGTTTACATGCAGATGGAGGACGAGATTGCGAGCATCGGCGCGGTCATCTGCGGCTGATATGGCTTGGTGTCGAACAAGATTCTCATAGTGCTAACGGCGACACCATTCAGCCTCGCATGTCTTACAGTCCGTTTTGCGTTGCGCCTTAAAGCTCTCCGATATCCTTAAGAAATCTAATGAGTTTCAGTAGCTTAGCGTCTCGCTCCCGCATGATTTCCTCGGGGGTTTGGCCGCCATAGTCATAAAAACCGGCACCGGTTTTTACCCCTAACCTCCCCGCAGCGACAAGCCGATCAAGGGATACGTAGTTTGTCTGTTGCGGAGGGGTTCTGTAGTCCGCATTGGCGACAGCCTTCTGGGTCAGATCAAGTCCGGTGAAATCCATCTTTTTCACCAGACCGACAATGGGTGTGCGAAGGGCGAAACTGGCCTTGGCAGCCAAATCGATCTCCTCGGGAGTCGCATAGCCATTATCGAGAAGGTAAAGGACCTCGTTGCGAAGGGCGCTCTGCAGACGATTGACGATGAACCCCGGAAGGAAGCGGGAAATGACGACAGGGGTTTTTCCGACGGAACGAAGCAGCGATCTAACCGTTTCCACCGTTTCGTCCGAGGTTAAAGGCCCGCGAACGATCTCCACGAGCGGCACGATATGGGGAGGCGCGAACCAGTGGGTAATCAGAAGCCTGCCCGGATTATGGACCGTGACTAATTCAAAGACATCCATGTAGGAAGTGTTGCTGGCAAGAATCGTATCCTGGGGACACCAGACATCCAGTTTGTCGAAAACGGCCTTTTTGACATCCCTGTCCTCGTAGGTGGCCTCGATCACAAATTGGGCATCCCGGCACGCCGACTCCATGTTTTCAGTGAAGACAATCCTCCCGACAACCTCGTCGAAGGGCTCTTCCGGTCCGACTCCTTCGCTGCTTAACGTTTCGAGGTTCGATTCGATGAGACGTTTCGCTTTTTTCAGAATTTCGTCGTTGCGGTCAACAAGCCGTACGGCCAGTCCTCCCTGAGCAAAAACCTGCGCCAGGGAATGTCCCATCGTTCCGGCACCGATAATAGCTACGTTAGGTAGCAAATTCATAAACCACCCTTTTTTTGAAAGGAAAGGTCCTATGCCGCCTTCTTTTGTTTCGTTTGAAAGAAGAAGCGAAAAGAGGGTTCCTTTTTGTCGCCCGATACGATCAACGCCCGTTTTGCAGGCCATAAAGGAACAGCCACGCCAGGCTTAGACACGGCACATTTGGGGGAATCTATTCGTTCCCAGGTTTTCGCAAGCCAAGTATCTCGCGGGCCTCATCGGGTGTTGCTGGATCCCTTCCGAATTCACGACAGATCCTCGCAAGGCGGGAAACAAGCCTGGCGTTGTCAGCGAGTTCGCCTCTTCCGTAATAGAGATTGTCCTCGAGCCCGGTGCGGACATGCCCCCCCATCGCTATCGCCATCAGGTTCATCGCCAACTGAGGTTTTCCGATCGCGCAAACCGACCAGATGGATTCAGGTGGGAGGCTTTCCACCAAATGGACAAGAGACCGCGCTGTCGCTGGCGCTCCGCCCTTGACACCTAAAACAAACTGCCACCAGAAAGGTGCCTTTATCAAGCCTTTTCGGGCTATCTCCATCGCGTTTCGAATCATACCGCTGTCGAAAACCTCGATCTCGGGCTTGATGGATGCCTTGAGCATCCTGCGGGCGAGTTCTTCAAGGAAGTCAGGGGGATTAAGAAATACTCTCTCATTAAAATTCATCGAGCCGGCATCGAATGAGGCAATCTCCGGCCCGGCCAGCAGGGTGTTGAAACGCTCGCTTTCATCGACGCGTCCCGCCCCACCGCTGGTCGTAAAGTTTATAATAATATCGCATTGCCTTTCCCGGATCAGATCCTTAACCATAAGATACAAATCCCGATCGCAGGACATAACTCCCGCTTTATCCCGGACATGCACATGGACGATTGCCGCCCCCTCCCGCCAACTGGCAATGGCTGCATCCGCTATTTCTTCCGGAGTAACGGGTAGTGCCGGGTTGTGGCTCTTGTTCGCCCAACTTCCGGTTGTTGCGACTGAGATGATGATTTTATCATCCATTTTCAGAAACTCCTGCGTTTCCTTATTTTATGCGAGAGGGTACTGCCGGAACAGCGGCCATCCTGACTTGAGGCGCAGCGGATCGTCCCGCAACCTTTCACTTGTCTTCCTTTGGGATGGCAATCGCTGTCTTCTTTAAAAGCGCCGACACGATCGACCATAAGAGTAAAGCTGCCGTAAGCAGAAGAAAAAAGAGACTCAACGGGCGCGTCACAAACACGGAAAATTGACCGTGTGAAAACATCAGTGACGATTTGAAATAATACTCTATCAACGGGGCTAGAACGAAAGCCAGAACAAGCGGAGGGCTGTCAAATTTCAATTTTTTTAGAAAGTACCCCAGTAATCCGAATCCAAACATTAACAGGACATCCATCATGCTGTTTTCTACGGAGTACGAGCCGAGAATGCAGAAGACGACAATCGCCGGGAAAAGATAGTGATAGGGAATCCTGAGGAGTTGCACCCAAAGGCCGATTAACGGCAGATTTAAGATAAGCAGCATGATATTTCCTATGTACATGCTGGCGATAACGCCCCAGAATATATCGGGACTCTGCGTCATCAAAAGTGGTCCGGGCGTTACCCCGTGCAGGATAAGAGCCCCAAGCAAAAGCGCCATAACAACGTTGGCGGGAAGTCCCAACGTTAGAAGCGGAATGAAAGCCCCCTGCGCCGCGGAATTGTTGGCCGCTTCTGGTGCCGCCACTCCCTCTATCACACCTGTTCCAAACTTTTCCGGATGACGTGACACTCTCTTTTCTAAGGCATACGAAACGAAAGAAGCGAGCACGGCCCCTCCGCCGGGCAATACGCCTAGGAAAAAACCGATGATTGATCCCCTCAGGATTGCCCACTTCGCGATGACCCAATCAGCCGACGTCGGAAGAAGTCCCTTCACCCGGCTCATGAAAATTTTCCGTTCCGTGTTGGCCTCCAAATTGACAAATATCTCCGACATACCAAAAAGACCCATGATCATCGGCACCAGCCCGATTCCATCAAGCAATTCCATCACGTCGAACGTGAAACGAGCCGAACCGGAAACCGTATCGGTGCCTACGGTGCCGAGAAGAACTCCCAGCAGGGCCATCATGATCGAGCGCACGATCGACGTAGACGTGAGAAAGCTCAACGCGACGAGTCCCATGCACATAAGGGAAAAATACTCCGGCGGACCGAACTTCAGGGCAAATGTCGCTAGGGGTGGTGCTATAAGGGTCAATCCGATCAGTCCCAAGGTGCCCGCGATAAAAGATCCGAACGCTGAGATGCCCAGCGCCCTGCCTGCTTTTCCCTCACGGGCCATTTGATAGCCGTCCATACAGGTCATGACGGACGCTGCCTCGCCGGGGATATTCACAAGTATGGATGTGGTTGATCCTCCGTACATCGCTCCGTAATAGATCCCCGCCAGCATCACGATCGCCGTGACTGGCTTGACATACAACGTCGCAGGAAGGAGCAGCGACATCGCCGCCGTCGGTCCCAGTCCGGGCAGAACACCTACCAGGGTCCCGATCAGGCAGCCAAGAAACGCGTAAAACAGGTTCACCGGTTCGGTTGCAACCGAAAACCCATGGATCAGTTGAGAAAGAATTTCCATAGTGTTCCCTGTGGAAGCCTCAATCCAAGAAATAGAACAAACACAAGCCAGGTAAAGGCCATCGTCACCACCGCAGCGATAAAAACCCTGCTCCAAGCCAGGGGTTTAAGCACCCTGTACATAAATATCAACAGCAGAAAGGTGACAAATATAAACCCCACCTTTTCCCAGAGGAGTAACCCCACGACAAGGACTAGATTGACAAGAAGAATTTTGGCTACATCAAGGATTTTGAAAACGACCACGGCCGTTTTCCTCTCGGATAAAGCTTGGAAGAAGGAGATGATGGACAAACCAGCGAGAGTCAGCGACGCCAAAAAAGGCACAAATCCCGGGCCGGGGCTGACAAACGTGCCGAACCCCAGCTTCCAGGATTCCAACGCCACGGCCAAGGCTAGGGCAAACCAGAGTATGTTGGCTATGATGGCAGCCATCGTCGCTTATTTTTTTATATACCTTTTAACCTGGACACCCGCCTCTTGATATGCCTCGGCCCAAAACTTGGTGAAATCGGCGGTGTTTTGGTACAAAAGCGGCATCTCGTATCGACCCATCGCCGCCAGAAACGCTGGATCGTTCATGGCCTTGTGGAACGCGTCATGGAGCAGTTTAACGCGGTCGGCAGCCAATCCCTTGGGGCCTACAATACCGATCGGGGAATTATGAATGACACCATATCCCAGTTCCTTGACGGTCGGCACATCGGGGAATCTCTTGATTCGTCTATCGTTGTATGTCGCAAGAAGCTTCAGCTTTCCTGCCTCAACAAGAGGAATCCACCCGGAAGTCGTCGATATGAAATCAATATGCCCGCCCAGCAGGTTTGCCGAGGATTCTTGATCGCCCTTGGAGGGAAGATGATTGAATTTAACACCTGCATTGGTGGCCATCTCTTCGGCGGCGATATGTCCGCCAGTGCCGATACCGGAGGCCATGTAGGAAACCTGACCGGGTTTTGTCTTGGCGTATTCAATCAGGTCCTTGAGGGATTTATAGCGCGAATCGGGCTTCACCAGTATACCATAGAGGTAGCCGCCGATACGGATTATCGGGGTGACATCCTTGACCGTGTCAAAGGAAAGTTTGTTGATGAACGAGACCCGGTGCTGGCTCGTCACGACTACGGCGAGGTAATATCCATCCGGGGCTTTGCTGACTACGTAACCGACACCGACCGCCCCGCCTCCGCCTCCCCTGTTTTCCACGATGACCGGCTGCCCAAGGATCCCCTTCACGGCCTCGGCAAGGGGTCTGATTACAACATCCGTCGCTCCCCCCGCGGGGTAGGGGACCACCAACGTAATGGGTTTATCCGGGAAATTCTCGGCCGCACCAACTCCGGCCAATGCAAAAAACGCCGCGAAAACAAACCCCATTGTCAATAATATCTTTGTTCTTCTCATAATTATTTTCCCTCCAATTCTCTGTAATTTTTTTGATGCATTTTAACCGCTTAAACATTTTTCTGTTCCTTGTCAATCCCCAAAATTCGCGGTTGATTTTGACAACGGGGGTTTTTCGCGAGGGATTGCCATAGTGTTTGACCGAATTATCCGTTTCTCCTATAAGGCGGCAGAGCACACATTGGAAAATCAGTAGTTTATGAGTAAGGTCTATGACTTTGCTGAACCCTGTGTGAACAATGAAAAGCGTTTCCCCTGCGGTAAATGTTTAAAGATGACACTTGCTTCGGAGGGGGGCGGTTTGTGTTCTCGCCATTTTTCATCATACTCTTCTTGTATTTCGTTACAATTTAGGATAGTGCGAGAATAAAAAAAGAATAGCCGTTTCACAAAGGAGTTTTAATTACCATTATAGGCATTTAAAAACGAACCACTGTAGCCATTCCGGAAAAATCCTGCGGTGTGTTCTAAAAAAACGTTACGAAGGCGGGTAACTTTTCCCCTTGAAATAAGGCGATAATATGGAAAAACTAAAAGCCGTAATGATTGTCGCTAATGCGCTGGTCCCTCACGATATCGATGATTACAGAAAAATCGGCGTCGACTTTATCACCATTCCCTGCGAATCCGAAGAGGAGATAGCCAGTGCAACAGGAGATGCCGATTTTGTTGTTACGATGATGAAACCTGTTACACGTAAAGTCATAAGTAACATGGAAAAATGCAGGATGATCTACAACCTTGGGACCGGCTATGAGGCCATCGATCTTGATGCAGCAACCGATCACGCCATTTGCGTTTCTTACCCCGGAGATTATTGTTCATTGGAGGTAGCGGAACACGCGATGGGGTTGGTTCTTGATTGTGCACGGAAGATATCTCGCCTGGATAGAGCGGTTCGTGCCGGTAAGTGGGATTCTTATGAAAAGAAGGAAATCAGGACCCAGATTATGCCCCCCATGTTCCAGTTAAGGGGACAGACTTTGGGGCTTATTGGGTTCGGCCGGATTGCGCAAAACATTGTCCCGATGGCAAAAGGGTTTGGCATGCTTGTTATGGCTTATGATCCGTACGTTTCGTTGGAGGTATTTGAAAAACTGGGCGTCGAAAAGGTGACATTGAATTATCTCATAGAAAAATCTGATTTTATCTCTATTCATGCAGCATTTACCCCGGATTCCAAAGACATGTTTAACTCAGAGCGGTTTAAAAGGATGAAAAAGACAGCCTATCTAATTAACTGCGCCCGGGGTGAGTTCGTAGACGAAAAGGCGCTTTACGATGCCGTAAGTAAAGGAGAAATTGCCGGCGCGGCACTCGATGTACTCAAGAAGGAACAGGTAGGTGCGGATAATCCGCTGCTTGAACTTGAAAGTGTTACCATAACACCGCACGCCGCCTACTATTCCGTGACATCACGCAAAAAATACATGCGCAGGCCCTTTGAAGAAATTTCGCGGATAACGAGGTCGGTATGGCCGCAGTATCTAATTAATACAGCAGTAAAAGAAGCCTATGTTGCAAAATGGGGGCCGATGCGCGACGAATAGATCAAAGACCTGATTGATATTTCAGGCGGTGGCATACTTTTTTCAGAAAGGGTAGCGAATTTTGGAAATGGAGGCGAGGCTTTTGCAGGGCAACCAGGCCATGGTGGAGGGGGCGTTTTACGCCGGAG
>DYKH01000830.1 GCA_020722685.1 Caldithrix sp.
ATCTCAAAGCCCATCCCACGCTGGTCCTCGACACCAGGCACTTCGACCGCGACTTTGTGGACCGGCTGCTTGGGAGTTTCGACGACCTGGACGGCATGACCGACGGCCTGCTGATTCACGGCGAGAACTGGCAGGCGCTGAACCTGCTGCTGGAGAAATATCGCGAGCGGGTGAAGCAAATTCATATTGATCCACCTTACAACACTGATACAAGTGGGTTTGTCTACAAGAATGACTATCGCCACTCATCTTGGCTTTCAATGATGATGAACCGTCTCGCCGTCGCAAAACGAGTTCTGCAACGAGAAGGAACTTTTACCTGTCACATTGATGAAAACGAGTACGAACGCCTTCGGCTTTTGTTCGAACAAATATTTGGTTATGTTGGCACCGGCATATGGGACAAATTAAATCCTATGATGGGAGCGCGGGAATTAGCTATTCAGCATGAATATGTTTTGTTCTGTACTTCTGAACCACGCCCGTTTGTGGTAAGACCTGAAAACGTGAGAGCTATCCTTTCAATAGCGACCGAGATCATTCGCAAGCATGGGGGAGTTACAGAGCAAGCAAAGAGGGAATTCACTGAATGGGTAAGAGGGGAGAAGGGATTTACAGGAGGCGAGAAAGCGTACCAATACCTGGATGACGATGGACAAGTATACAGGCTAGTCGCAATGACTTGGCCTAATCCCAATCCACCGCCAGCAGAGTTTTTTACACCCTTGATCCACCCCGTTACGGGAAAGCCTTGTCCCGTTCCGAATCGAGGCTGGTCGCAGTCGCCAACGCGAATGAAAGAACTTCTCGCAAAGGGCGAAATTGTGTTTGGCCCGGACGAAACTCCCCAGCCACAAAGAAAGATTCGCCTGTCCAAGAGCAAAGCACTCTCTTCAATCATCCGCAATGGTTCTCGCGGTAAGACCGAGATTGAGGACCTGGGCCTTGACTTTACTTACAATCATCCGATCACACTTTACAAGACTTTGCTTGATGCCGGACTTGGCGAAGAAGGAGTCGTATTGGACTTTTTCGCCGGCTCCGGCACGACCGGCCACGCCGTCATCAACCTGAACCGCGAGGACGGCGGGCGGC
>DYKH01000831.1 GCA_020722685.1 Caldithrix sp.
ACATTATTGGGGCAAATATTTCTTGCCGCTTTGGTGTTTTTGCCATTGAAAATAGACTTTATTGGAAATAGCGTTATGATAGGCGAATGCTGACATACGAAGAACTCAAAGGAAACCCAAGGAAATTGGTTTCGTTCACCAGTCTGACGCCAGACGAGTTTGATTTGCTACTGCCCGCCTTTGAGCGAGCCTACCTGAGAACGTATCCTGTGTCCAAGACGAAGACTGGCAGCGAGCGAAAACGGAAAGCAGGTGCGGGGCGCAAAGGGCAGTTGGTGAGCATCGAACAGAAGTTGTTGTTTGCATTGGTGTATCAGAAAAGCTATCCTTTGCAATCGGTAATGGGCGAGTTGTTTGGGATGGGGCAACCCCAGGCGAATGAGTGGATTCACAAACTTCTGCCCATCCTGAAACAAGCCTTGGATGATCTTGGGTATGCGCCCGAACGAGACCCGCAGAAGTTCAAGAAGAAGGAACGCGATCGAAAAGATGCGGTTGACTCAATCATTGACGGCACGGAAAGACGCCGCCAAAGGCCGAAACAGGCCGAAAAACAGGCTTTATACTACAGTGGCAAGAAGAAAATCCACAGCGACAAGAATGTTGTGATTGCGACGGCCAAGAAAAAGCGAGTGTCCTTTCTCAGCCAAACCTATCCAGGAAAAACACACGACAAAAACGTGGCTGACACAGAAAACATCTCCTATCCTGAGCACATTCGGTTACACAAGGACACTGGCTTCCAAGGATATGAGCCCAAAGTCAGCAAGTTGTTTCAACCGAAAAAAAGCCACGCAAGAAGGAACTGACTGCCAAAGAGAAAGAGCGCAATCGCAAAATATCCAAAGTTCGTGTCCGTGTCGAACATGCCATCGCAGGCGTCAAGCGTTCGCGCGCTGTGAAAGACATCTTGAGGAACACGAAAGATAAGTTTTCAGATTTGGTGATGGTGATCGCTTGCAGCTTGCACAATCTGCGGGTTGATCACAGACCGAAGCCGCTTCGATTGTGACCAATTCCTTATTGCCGATAAAGTCTAATAAAAGGTATTGGAATGGCTAAATCAACCCCAAAAGCCGCAAGTGAAACCAGC
>DYKH01000832.1 GCA_020722685.1 Caldithrix sp.
GCCGCCGGAGTTGCTGCGATGACCGACACGCGATTGGCTACGCCGAGTCTGCGCGTGGGACTTGGGCTGGCGGCGCGCGATTGGGCATTGTATCTGATTGGATTGACGTTTATCGCGTTATCGTTGGCGTGGAATCTCGTGACGCCGATCTTTGAAGCGCCGGATGAGCCGGCGCATGTGCAGTACATTCTGTTCGTCGCGAAAGAGGGGCGCCGCCCCGACCTGTGGACTGAAGTGTCGCTGGCTGGAACAGCCGCGTTCGAATCGCCGCTGTATTATTTGGTGATGGGACATATTCTCAAGATGAGCGGGATGCCATACCTGTTTGTATACCCGACGCGGAATCCCGATTTCACATTTCAGTCGTACACGTTGCCGCCGAACTATTTCCTCCCCTCGCGCGAATCGTATGACTATATTCGTTTCTTGCGCGGATTCTCGACCTTGTTTGGGATCATTACGGTCTGCGCTACGTATGTGGCAGCGATTCTGCTTGGGGCGCGGCGTGCGACGGCATTGGTTGCCACAGCAGTAACTGCGTTCTTACCACAGTTCACTTTCATCTCCGGCGTGGTCAACAACGATACCCTCGCGGTTGCGCTTGCCGCCAGCGCGTTTGTGCTCCTCCTAGAGCAAGCCAGCGCGCCATCGCCGAATATTCTCACTTTGCTGGTGTGCGGTGGGGTGAGCGCCTTGGCTGTTTTGACCAAACCGCATACGATCTACTTGCTTCCGTTTGGAGTGCTCTTGTTCGCAATGGAAAGCCAGGCGAGCGTTCGCAGATTTGTGATGATGGGGTTATGGTTCGCCACAGGTTTCCTGTTAGTTGGATCTTGGTATTTTGTGTTCAACTGCATATCGTATGGAGACCCCCTGGCATTGCGGATGCAGGCGTTGATTGTTCCAGAGCAAGTCAACCCTAAAAGCATTTTCGATCCAGACGATGCGCTTTATCTTGGATCGGGCTTGCCGAGACTACTCTTTGCGTCTTTCTTGGGGACTTTTGGCTGGATGAAGATTTTTTTGCCGCATTTCTTTTACAGCGTCTTTGCGATATTCTGGTTGATAGCAGCCGTTGCTGCAATCCTCAG
>DYKH01000242.1 GCA_020722685.1 Caldithrix sp.
TCCTATGTGACGTCATCGATTGTTACGGGTCGAAAGAATAGCGGGATGGCTTGCTTGAGTGGGTGATTCGTCTCTGCACACAGAAGGATCAAGGTTTCTTAGTTTTGCCGCCGCAACTGCGACAGCTGCGATGCCGCTGATACGCATGGTTTCTGCCTGAAACCATGCAAGCCGTGCAGTGATGGCTTTGCGGAATACATCATTCGGGCCTTCCAACATCATGGCATGTAACCTATCCCAGTCTGCTTGAGTGGCTGCAACCTGTTTTTCTTCAAGATCAAGATTGTTTTTAGCAAGTTGAAGATCACTCATCGCCGCAACCAATTTCTGGTGGAAGTTAGCCCGTGCTTGAAGAATCTGCAATTGTAGAGATTCAGCCTTAGCTGCCAGCCTTGATGCATGTGCATTATCCGCACTCACTACATCAAATGGTATATTTACCTGGACGCCCGCCGTAACGGAATATCCTGCTCGATTTCTTGCAGGGTCATAAGAGGACTGAGCACCCACATTTACCGTTGCATCAATATATCTCCACGGACCCAAATTCTGTTCTGCGCGAATGGCATCAAGCTGCCCTATCAAGGTTTTAATGGTTGGGGAATTGGCTACTTCCGCACCCGCATCCCGTGATATGTGGCATTGATCAAGGCGAGGTATTATGGGCCTTTCCGGTGTGAACGGATTGATATGTTGTCCCAATATGGAGTTTAAGGCTGACAGGGATGTGGTTTCCTGTATTTCTGATTGCTTTATGGCACCAAAAACTTGGGATTTTACTTTTTCAAAATACAGCCAATCGGCGGTTGACCATGATCCTGATTTTCTTTCTACTTTTGCGGCGATGGACCATTTCTTGAGCTGCTCTACGAGTTTCTCAGCTAATAATTTTGTTTCTCTGGACTGCCAATAGAGTAGAAAAGCCGAATCTGCAAGATCAATCACCTGTAATCGCGTTTGTAGCAAGTCCGCATGATTAGCAGAAAGTGCAGACTTGGCTTCAAAAGTTTCCTCCTGTTGCACAGTATTTGCACCAAGCAATGGATAGCTCAAACTGACCTGTGGATTGATGCCAAAATATTTGGGTGTGATATTACTCGTCACTAAGGGGTAATGCTGTCCGACACTGAAGCCCGCATGAAAAGTCAGTCCACCCTTGTCTTCCGTTTCTTTTATTTTTTCCTGTGCAGCCTTGATATTAGCCAATGCCGCCTGAACAGGTAGTGATTTCTGCGCCATCCGTTCAACGTCTTGAATACTCAGCGAAGGAGCTGCATGAGCAGCAATTGGTAACAGACAACTGCCAGCCAAGAATATGGCTATGATATGGTTACATTTCATAAATTGCTCACCAATGAGTTGTCTGATCCCATATTCGCTTGGGCACATAGGGATGCCACCGATAAATACCCAGTAATTCTCTGATGATAGAAGCCAGTTCTATGATCCTGATGGGAAGTCTATAAAATGGATAAAGAGGCCACATCCAGAAGTTGTATAATTCTGGAGTGCGAAAAATATCATTGGTGATGAGTAATCGGATGCTTAATAAAAAAATTACTATCCAATATAGTCCAGTCAATAACAGGGGGCGGGAAAGGGGCATGGATAACGTATAGTATATGACGCTGGAAAATCCTAAAACAGGGACCGCAACGCGGGTAATAAGAAGATCCAGGGTCATGAGCATGTTACTAAAACCGAATCGATTTGGCATGCCAATATCAAGTTGTTTATGTAGCCGAATTTTAACCATATTTCGTGCCCATCGGCTTCGTTGGCGCAACAGCCAAGCAAATTTATTTGGTACATCGGTCCATACCAAAGCGTCATAGGCAAATCTCAACTTCCAACGCGCCTTGCGTAAGCGTAAGGTGAGATCGGTGTCGTCACCAAGACCTGAATCGTATCCGCCTAGAGCGTGCACGGCCTTGGATCGGAACATGCTGCCCGCACCGGGAAGAATGGAGAGAAGTCCAATGCGTGCACGCCAGAGCCTGGAAATGCTTACATTCATGGCATACTCGCATTCTTGGAAACGGGTCAGCATGTTCTCGCGGGCATTGCGGACCCGCAGATTGGCTGCGACAGCGCCAACACGCGGATCTTCAAAAGGCCTTAGAAGCGCGTCTATGCAGCCATATTGCACTTCGCAATCGGCGTCGAGGACAAACAGGAAATCCCCACGCGCCATGCTTAACCCGACGTTGAGGCTGGTGGGCTTGCCGTTGTGCATCTCTGCTGCAAAGACGCGGACTCTCCCTGTCTTTTCCAAAGAACGAGCCCGGACAACAGATGCATCAGAGGATCCATCATCTACAAAAATGACCTCCAAATCAGGATATCCGCAGCTCAGCGCAGAGCGTATGGTGGGAACAATACCTTCCGCAACATTGCGGCCCGCGATCAGGACTGATACGAGAGGTCGAGTCGGTAATCCTTTCCCCGTGTCAAAAAGCAGAGAGGGCCGCAACATAAAAATTATCCATGCGGCAAGATCGGGTAATGTGAACCGCGCCATAACGAGTGTAATGAACCAGAAATAGGGGTCTTTCGAACGAATGAGCGTGCCTATGGCAAGGCGCATTTGCGAGAGCGTTCCAGGTTCTATGTATGATAGAAGGTAATTAAGATAACCGAGCATGATCATTTAGCTGGGTGATGGCCATGTCAAGTTGTTCCTGAAGCGTTTTGTCAAGTGATATTGCAATATTAAGAGCGCGCATATCCTTATCGATCAGCCGTGCCTGAACAATGGCAACTGTAGAGGGATCACAGGAGGTAAGGACTATCAAAAGATGCTCTCTATCTAATCGCCCTAATCGATCCGCGCTACGCAATTTTGGGGCAATACGATCTGCTATTATTTTTATGGACTCGACCGGATCGGTTGTGTCAGTTGGTTGAAGCAACAACAAAGCAAAAGGAATCCCGTAACGCTGCTGGCGATTTTTTTCATCCTCCAGAAGCTGCATAAATAGGTTATGCCGAATAATCTTGGTGCCAGGTTCATAAAACTGTTCATCTTCCGCTTCAAAGAAACGTCCGCGATGTAAAGCGGAAAATCCTAGACTGCTGATCCTATATTGATAAACTTCTTCTCGAATCAGATTTATTCCTGGTGACCTTTTCCGGCAACTTAGGCAGAGCGCTTCAACATCCGGCACCTGAAAAGATGCGTGGCAGCTCAAACAGTTATAATTACTCCCCGGAAGATCATGATCTGTACCTAAATGTTCCAGCTTGCCTTCGCATTTTGGACAGCGACGTGCACCTTTCTCATCACGCTCGAACAGATGAATAGGACCAACATAGCCACAACGGAAGTGATGAATGAGGGGAACCTCTTCTATATGTGCAGATTTACAGGAAATACAGACTTCACGCGCATTCACATGATGGCTTCCACAGGCCGGACAGCCTGTGAGTATGTCGGCAAAAGTTCTTTCAAGATAATCGTTTTGGACCAGGTACTGCAAATCGCGTATCAGTACCTCATCGTTTTCCATGGAGGCCGTATTGGTGCCGTACACGTAACCTCTGGAGGAACACGGCTCCCATATGGGTGACCATTCTCCACCGTTGCGTTGAATCTGGCGCAAAATATCCAGGCGTCGTTCGCTATCTGTAGACATATGTCAGAAATCCTCCATCACCCTTTTGCCCCATGACTCTAACGGAATCCGGACGTGTACCCTTTCACCAAAGAGCAGGCGGCGGCGTTGGCTTGGCGAAAGGTTACTGAAGGTGATCCGTACCACGCGATATTGCGTCCATTGGGGTTGTTCCCAAAAATATCGGGTGAGAAGCTTGGGAAGCTTGGTGATTTCCGGTTTAATGGACGTGACTTTTGCGGGGACTTCACCCATTCCAGGAATATCGACATATGCATTTGCGTGTTCACGTAACTGTCTCACCATAGTTGGTGGTACGAAGGCTGTTACGAAAGCTTTTTCCGGCTGAAATATCCTGAAGAGTGTCTCCCCCGCGGCAACAACTTCACCCAAGTGAGCATGACAGTCAAGCAATTCTCCGCTTACTGGAGCAACCAAAGGGCGGCGGTAGACGCTATTTTGTTGTGCCAGTTGTACCTTAAGTTGCCCTTGAGCAGCAAGTAGTTTGGCCTTTGCTGCCACCTTCAATTGCTTCACCTGGAAGGCCATCTGTTTTTCTGTGGCGATCGCCGCATTTGCCTGTGACCGGGCCTGCAGGAGTTGATCATGGGCTACCGTCACGGCCGTTGGACCGACTGCTCCGACTGCAGCCAACTTGGTGGTGGATATGTATAAAGCAGCCAAACGCGAATAGTTTGCCAGTGCGGCCTGTGCAGCATCTTTTGCAGATCTTGCAGCAGCTTGAGCGGCTATCACCCCATTCGTTGATTCGTTCCTGGCAAGATCAATGGCCCTTTCCGCATCATAACGATTTTGCTGGTATTGACCGGCCAACAGTTCATTGCTGACCAAAACGAGAGGTTGATCGCGCTGCACACGAGTGTCACAGGAAACCATCTCCTGATCAATTCGCGCTAGGAATATAGGCCCGACTGGCGTGAGGTTGCCATTAACAACACCCATTACCCGGAGATTGGAAAAAGGTGGCAGAAAAAAATAGATGAGCAACACAGCAAAGATCGCAATTAAAATATAACGCGATAGATGCCTTCGAAAGTGAGACCTTTTGACGGGTGGCGGCTGTGCTTTAGTAGATGGCAGGCGAAAGTGCACTGATTATGCCCTTAATAATGATCGTAAGGATTGATAGTCATTGATGGCGATACCGAGATAACCTGGTTTGTTTCGGAGCTCTGCATCCAGATCGATCATGGCTTGACAAAAACCGTCGGTGGTATTGTCCGCGTAGCTAATGATCTTAGATGCGCCTATTTTTGTGGTCACTCCGAACCAGAATTTACCATTCAGAGCGGCTATTGTTTCAATGGATCGCGCGGCAATACGTAATGCCGCGTCAGGGTTGGATCGGTAGGCCATGAGAACTTGACCCCGGACAATAGAGGTCACTACGCCAAGCATATTGGTCCCATTATGACCGATAGGAACATTGTTAAATGCAGGTGTGGTGGATACGCAAGTCGGCAATCCGTTAGCCTTGGCCAGCGCAGTCGCGTTCTGCAAAAAGGTCAAATAATCCATTCCGATCGCCTGATGATCCTGGGATGTCTTCCATACGGCAGAGTCTTGTGGTTCCACATCCAAACATATTCCATCGGATCCCTGACCTGCCAAGTTCAGAAGTGATTGGAAGGCGCTTGGAAGATTCCGTTCTTGCGCCCAAGCGGGCGCTCCACCAGCTATGTAGGCCCGTATCCCGCACTCTTTCAAAAGGAGTAATGCGGATTGCAAGGCTGGTAAACTGCCCCGGTCATCGGGAGGGACTGAGTAAAAGATCACATTAAAACCATAGCGCAGCGAAAAATCAGCGACTTTATGCATCTCACTCAAAGGCGTTTTCCATACCCAGAGACTCTTGGGAATATCTGCAAATCTAGCCGTTGATGCGATGCCGGACAACGGTACGGTCATTGTCCCCGCAAGGGCTGCCATAGCCGATATAAATCCTCGTCGATTCAATCGTGACTCCCCAGTTATACACGCCTTTCATCCATGCCGTGCTTCCAAGTTACACGCGGCAATAGTCCGACGCTGCGGATGTTTTCCTTGGCGCGAATTGCGCACTCAAGCATGTGTGCGATTACATCATCGGTTAGGGGACAGGGTCGGAGCCCGAGTTCCGGAAGACCTGTATGAATCGCATGGTAGTAATGTTGCTCCATCTCTTCTCGAGGGTTGGGAAGATGATTGATGGTTGTATCCAAATGGTATTGCAGCGACACTTTTTGAACCTTTTGCGCGAGATCCAGGATGGAGAACTGCTCTGTGAACTGATTGAAGACCCTGAACTCTCCAGCTTTTGCTGGATGTAAGGCTGCCAATTCTACACACTGGAGCGTATCCCGAATATTGAGATACCCACGTGTCTGGCCACCCGTACCATAAACGGTAAGTGGGTTACCTATAGCGGCCTGTACTACGAAGCGATTGAGGACGGTACCAAAGATGTCATCATAGTGAAAGCTGGTGCGCAGTTCTGGATCGTTGTCCATCTCCGGTGTATCCGTGCCGTACACAACGCCCTGATTCAAATCGGTTACAGCGAGATTCCAAATGCGGCAACCGAATTCTAAATTATTAGAATCAGCGACCTTGGATAAATGGTATAGAGAGTGCGCTTTCTTGGGATACAGCATCCGATCTTTGCGACCTTTGTGTTCAATCTCGATCCAGCCCTCTTCTATATCGATATTGGGAGTACCGTACTCGCCCATAGTGCCTAACTTGATCAGGTGCGCCTGCGGGCAATGTTCACGCATGGCGAACATCACGTTGAGGTTGCCGATGATATTATTCTGCTGAGTGTGTATGGCAGCTTCCTGATTCATCATAGAGTAGGGAGCTGATGGCTGCTCGGCATAATGAATGATGGCATCTGGCTGATAATCCTTAAAAATTTGATGCAATAATCCGATATTGGTAGCGATATCGCCTATGACTACATCAATCGACTTGCCGGTTTTCTGGTACCAATGCGCAGCGCGGTCTTGTAGCAGTGGCGTGGGTTCCAGTGGGGCTACACCAACCATGGTTTCCCAATGGCGTTTGATCATGTTATCCACTGTGACCACTTCGTGGCCCAGCCCCGAGAAGTGCATGGCTGTAGGCCACCCCAAGTAGCCGTCCCCACCCAAAATACATATACGCATGCCTATTCCTTTTCATTGCGTTCCAATAAACTCATGCTATGATCATGGTGAGGAACGCATT
>DYKH01000243.1 GCA_020722685.1 Caldithrix sp.
ATAGGTTTTTCGCTTCGCAGTCGATGACCTTAAAGCGCTCTTGTCCTTGAGTCAGTTCCGGCAAGCTCACTCGCGCCGGCGTTTGCTGCAGCTTGCTTTCGATGGTTGCCAGCTCCTGTTCCCAAGAGGAGCGCCCAGACAACAGTCGTTGCCGCTTGGAATTAAAGCGTATGCTGCCGTCGTTGTTGAGTGCCTCCGCCACAACGGCCAGCTTGTTGGCGTTCTTTTGCAGTTGTTTTTCTATTTTTTGTTTTTTTGCTTCCAGTTCTTGGTAAGCCGGATTGGCAATCTCTTGCCGGGTGCTCTCTTGGCTGGCGGTTAACAGCGGAATGTAATGCGGATTGAACCGCTCCGCCATATATTTGAAACCGTTTTCGCTCACGCCCCAGCGTCCCAGCATGGCTAGCCCCAAAAAGATCGCATCTTCAAGGCTGTCATTGCTGACGCACACCGGACGGCGATTGCTGTCCAAATTCCAGATGACGATCCGGCGCAGGGCCACCGACAAGGTTTTGTCGCTATTCCAATAAGCTTGCTTCTCCGGGAACTCGTAAAAGCGATAACGATGGCCGTTGACGGTGATGATCTCGGAAAACAGCTCATCCGCTAAGGCATTGATTTCCGCCTCGTTGGTGTACTTTTCCCAAGTGAGCAAGCGGAAAGAGGCCATGCGGTCAAAGTGTTCCACGCTCCAACTGCCCCGATCGGAGATGATCAGAGGCGAGAGCGGTTCGGCAAAATGCGGCTGGATGGTCGCAGAAATATCTTCAATGGCTTGGCGCAGATCGCCATTGCCCTCTTCTATCTGAAAATAAACGATCCGACCATTGGCATCATGAAAGACGATGGCGGTCTGCCCCGGCATGGCCAAATCCGCCTTGGCGGACTGGGTGCAATAACCTTGGTGAATCCGCTCTTTGCCGCTGTAAGGGATAAAGTGGCCATCGGCATAGAGCAGATAACAGCTCACCAAGCCGGACTTGGTCTGCTTGACAAAGAACTGTTTCAGGAGAGTTAGGGCGTGACCTTTTTCAGCAACGGCATGAAGCCACTTGGAAAAGGTAGTGCGCGAGGGTGCCCACTCGAGGCCACATGCCAGAGCCATCTCCAAGTTCTTAATGGCCTTGAGCTGATCAATGGACTTGATGTCTTGAACGAGCATTTGCACAAACAGGATGAAAACCGTGACCAGTTTGCCATAAGCTGCGGCAAAGAAGGAGGTAAAATTCCAATCTTTCTGCAACAGGGCGTTGAAAATCAGTCCACCGGCATAGCGTGACTTTTGCCAATCGTGGGCTTGATTAAATTGATCCGGAACTTCATCAGAAAGCTCAAGGACGCCTTGGTGATCGACCGTAGCTTGTCGCTCTTTTCGACGTCGCTCCTCGTGCAGACGAGCCTTGTTGCCGCTGCCCCGCATCTCGCTGTGCAGCAAGGCATCCGCACCGAAATGCTGGTAAGTGTCTAAGGAGTTGTAAACGGTTTGCCGGCTGATGTGTAGCGCCTAAGCCACTTTTGCCACCGACACGCCCAAGTCGTTGACCAGTTCGACAATAAACAAGCGGCGATTGACTAATGTCAACCCGCTTGATCAGGCTGCCAAATTTATAGAGGGTGATGCACTGGTTATCTTTTTCGGCGCTGAAGCCGTTGCCGAGCTTGGTCATCCGATCTCCTATCTTTTGCTGATGCTCAATTGATTGTGGAGCAAAAAATACCGATATGGCTGATCAAAAACATGCAATATTTTCAAGGAGCCTGATTATTTTATCAATATTTTCCCGTTTGATAATGTCGCCAAAACTGATGTTGTCCAATTATTAGCATAAAAGACGGAAAGTCTTATGAAATCTCATCCACTACCAAGACGGAAAAGCTGGGTTGAGGAGGTCTGAACTCCCTACTGCGTTAGGTGCGTAGGCTTTCGAGCCAGGTTACGTGTTGGCCCTATTCAGTGACACAGATTGGCAAAAGCAGCCAAGGCGATGGCTTACGATTGTAGGAGCTGCAGAATCTCTTCACCGTGGCCATCCGCCCGCACTTTGTGGAAAACGTGTTCTATCTTGCCATCTTTGCCGATGACGAAAGTCTTTCGAATCATTCCAAAATACTTTTTCCCATACCGGCTTTTCTCCCCCCAAGCGCCGTAGGCATCCGCGACTTTGTGGTTCTCGTCAGCCAGTAATGGAAAGCTCAAGGCAAACTTTTCGATGAATTTCTCATGTGATTTGAGGCTGTCGGCGCTGACGCCCAAAACCACGGCATCTTGAGCTTGAATGGCCGCCAGGTTGTCGCGGAAGGAACAAGCTTCTTTGGTGCAGCCGGGGGTATTATCTTTCGGATAAAAATAGAGAACGACGCGTTTCTTGCCAATAAAATTCTTAAGGGAAATGGTTCCGCCAGTGCTGGCCGGCAAAGAAAAATCCGGGGCCGGATCGCCTACTTTCAATTCAACTGAATCGGGCATAACTATTCCTTTCTTGGGTTCGTTCGATTTGATGTCATAAACAATGTGGCAAAAAGTGAAATTCCGGCAACGGGGGGATCCTGTATTCGGACGCTTGAAACGAAGCTTGGCGATCTTTGTAAAAGCTCGGTCGTCAGAACCCAAACTTGTCATTCCGACCGCAGGGAGGAATCTGTCCAATCCGATTTTGCGCCGTTGTTGGGATTCCTTGCTCGCAGATTTCTCGCTCCGCTCGAAATGACTAGGCGCCGTTCTTTTCCAGAAACTAAAACAGCCCAATCACCCGTTCGCCGCGTGGGTAGCTAACGACAAATTGAATAGTGATCTCGGTTTTCTTTTGCGGCTCCAAAGTCATCTCCCATTTCAGCTCGCCGCTCTCTTTGTTCCATTCCTTCAACTCAGGAACGATTCTCACGTCTTCGACGGCTATGGCTTCATTCAACGAGCGCGGCACCTGGTCTTTTATTTGCAGGGCAATCGGCTTGGATTTAAAGCTCGCCAAGGTGATTTTGAAAGAGTATTCGATTTCTTCTCGCTTGCTCAGCAAGCCTTTGGTGCGCTCGAACTTTTTCACCAGCTCGTGCTTGACTTTGATTCCTTCGTCCACGCCTAAGGACAAATCGACTTCTTCACCCGGCGCGATGCTTTTTAGGTTGATCTTGCCGACGTAATCGCCATCGACGAAAACTTCGGAAGTGCCGGGGAGCAAAGGATAGTCCGTGCTGTTGGCGAAAATTCCTCTGAGATAGGCAAACGGACTCAGCTTGGGAATGGTCATGTACGACATCTTGACCGGCAAAGTCCGGTTCATAATGTCCACTTGCACCGGGTCTTGGCCGCTGGGGACGTTCCATTTGCCGGCGATAGTGAAGGCCACGGAGATGCCTTTGACTTCCGCTTGTGACGGCTCCGGCGCCGCTGCGGCGTAGGCCACCTGGTCTGCCGCTACTTCAGGTGCGAGTCCCGCGCCGGCGGGAGCTTCCATTGCCCTTTTGTGCAACACGATTTTATGCAGCGACAAGTCCCAGGGACGAAGCTCGGGTGCCTGTGCTCCACGAGCCGGTGAGGCGGTCGAAAGGATAAGGTGGACATCCTCCCAATCTTCGCCGGTGAGTTGCGACACTCTTGCGCCGTAATGCAGCTCCACTTGTTCCGACATCGGCAAGGCGCGTATTTCATAGTTGGGTTTCCACGAAACCTGGTCGAGGAGATACGCGATCATCACATGTTCAGCCTGGGATTTTTGCGCCTGCAAAACAAACGATATGGATTTCGTTTGTTTGGGCGAGGCATGCTGAACTTGCTCAAGCTGTTTTTGCAGCGCTTCTTTTTTGCTTTTCAGCTCCTGAGTTCTGACCTCCAATTCCGCTATGCCGGCATAAACGCCCGTGAGGTTCTTGCCAAGAAAATCTAGGGTCGCCGCCCAGGTTGCCGCGTCCATTTTGCCGGTGGCAAGCGCCTGAGAGGATTGTTGGCCGCTAGCGACTTGAATCGAAGCGAGAAACTTTTCCTTGCTGCGCAGCACTTGAATCTCGTTTTGGCTTTGGACGATTTGCTGGTTGACCTCTTCGATCTGCTGTTGCAATTGTTTGATCTTTTGTTCTTCCGGCTTTTCCAAGAACCAATTTTCCGTCCGCACATTTTGGACTTGCACGCCGGCGTCGTCGCTGAGCCTCAACCGAACAGACTCATCGACCAGAATTGCCGGTAGGTCGGGGATTGTGATTTCATTCTCACCCGCTTTGAGTTGGACGTTGCCTTCTCTCGTGACCATCGCCATTGAGGGATACAAGGTCACCGTAGTAATCTTGGTTTCCAATTCGGCGGCGGAGACCAACTTTGCTATCATTGGCATGATCGAAACGATCGCTAATATCTTAAACCCACGTTTTGCCATAGCTCACCTCGATTTCTGAAAGGATGAATCCTTCATTGCGTTAGCAAGTTGATTAAAAATGTATTTGCATTGAGGAGCTGCAAACCCGTAATCAGAACCAGAATCTGAATGATTCGCGTAAAGACTTTTTGCGAAATGCGTCTGTTTAGCCAAAGCCCCAACATTGTGCCCAGTGGGATGAGTGGGACAAACAGTAAATCCCATTGGAGTGATTCCAAATTGATCAACTGAAGAGAAAAATAGGGTGCGAGTTTCAGCAAGTTGACTCCGGCCATAAACAGGGCCATGGTAGCCACGAACGTGAGCTTGTTTAGATTTTGTGGAATCAGGTAGAGCGAAATGACCGCGCCCGCCGAATGGGAAATTGTAGAAACAAAACCGGCGACGATTCCGACCAAGCTGCCATGCCACCATCGCGGCGCAAAATGAGCATCCGTTTCCGCAAGCTTGGCGCGGATAAAGTGAAAGAGCGAAAAGGCGATGACGATGCCGCCGATGGTTCTTTTGAGCTGCGCGTCGGAGACTACGTCAATGAACAAGGAGCCCAGAACGATACCGGCCATTCCGCCGGGCAGAAGCACCCGAAGGTTGCTCCAATCCCATTGACGGCGGTAGAGATAAATGGTGACCCAATCGGCTATGACCATGAGCGGCAGGGCAAAACCAATGGCGGTCTTTGCCGGAAGAGTCAGGCTCAGCAGCGGCGTGGTCAGCAATCCGACGCCTCCACCGAATCCTGCTTTGGAAAAGCCGATGAATATGACGGCCGCAACTGCGACACTGAAGCAAAGTATTAGCGAATGCTCACAGGGAAACACAATCCCTCATTAAACTTCGTACCTTTCTACCAAGCTAAGAACCGCATGATGAGTTTGATCAGCGGCCAGGCAAAAATGATGAGCAAGAGCAAAGCTACATATTTGACGTATGACTTTTGTCGCGGAAACTCGTAGCCGCAAATCGGGCAGCGCTCGGCGCCACGTTCGATGCTCATTGCGCAGGATGGACACTCTTTTTTAGCCATTTTTTCGTTAAAGACCGTTCAACGCCGGAACCTTGGGATGGCAGGAATCTGTCGAGGTCGAGATCGGGTTGACGATTTCCAATTCGCTACCCTTCAGTTATGTCGGCTCCAAGCTGCGCCGAATATTAGCTAAAATGACTTAAAATAGCAAGGCAAATGTGGGCGCCGCCAGCTTTCCGCCCATTCGTTAGACCGATCAAGTGTTGACAAAGCCGAAACAATTTTTTATATTGAGGCGGCTCAATAACAAAGCACAGAAAGGGAAAATGAAAGATCCTCGATTTAACAAGCTTGCGCAAGTGATTCTGGGGCATTCTACCAAGCTGCAAAAAGGCGAGAAGATACTTATCGAAGCCATCGATGTACCGGCAGAGATGGTCATTGCACTTCTCCGCGGTGCGGGAAAGATCGGCGCCATGCCGTTCGTGACCATCAAACAGAATCTCATTTTGCGCGAGCTGTATTCTCTGGCCAGTGAAGAGTCCATGCAATCCATCGGCCGCTGGGAAGCCGCCCGCATGAGCGAGATGGATGCTTATGTGGGCTTGCGCGGCTCTTTCAATTCCACCGAGCTTTCGGACGTTCCCGATGCGCGGATGAAGCTCTATCAAAAGCATTGGTGGAAACCGGTGCACATTGACATTCGGGTGCCGAAAACCAAGTGGGTGGTTTTGCGCTGGCCGCATCCTTCCATGGCGCAGCAAGCTGCCATGAGCACTGAGGGCTTTGAGAATTTCTACTTTGACGTTTGCGGCTTGGACTATGGCAAAATGTCCCGTGCCATGGATGCCTTGAAGCGGAGGATGGAAAGCACCGATGCCGTGCATATCACCGGGCCGGGGACGGACTTGCGTTTTTCCATCAAAGGCATTCCGGTCCTTAAGGGCGACGGCGGCCACAACCTTCCGGATGGCGAGATTTTTACTGCGCCGGTCAAAACTTCGGTGAACGGCGAGGTTACCTACACAGCCAAAACCATCTACCGCGGCATCATTCACGAGGGCATCCACCTGGTCTTTCAAGACGGCAAGATCGTGCAAGCCACCTCGGATAAAACGCCGGAATTGAACAAAGTCTTGGATACCGACGAAGGCGCCCGTTACGTTGGTGAGTTTGCCGTCGGACTGAATCCTTATATCACCAAGCCGATGCTGGACATTCTCTTTGATGAAAAGATCGGCGGCTCGTTCCATTTCACCCCCGGCGGCGCTTATGAAGACGCAGATAACGGCAATCGTTCCGAGATCCATTGGGACATGGTGTGTATACAGACCCCCGAATTTGGCGGCGGTGAGATGTATTTCGACGGTCAACTCATCCGCAAGGATGGTTTGTTTGTCGTGGAAGATCTAAAGGCATTGAACCCGGAAAACTTGAAATAGCGTGGTGAACGTTAGTAGCTTAATTGTAAACATCTAGCCAAATCTGGCAAATGTTAAAAACTC
>DYKH01000244.1 GCA_020722685.1 Caldithrix sp.
CGGGGTGAACGTCGCTCTTGATGCTGACCGAGGGCTTTTTCGCTTCGAGGAAAAACTTGCGCGTGCCGCCGATGCGAAAGCAGTAATCCGGCGCCTTGGTTATCCCGCCGATACGGATGGCGTCTTCATGAATGACCTCTTTGTAGGCCTCGGCATATCCCTTTTCATTATCCACGTCCCAACCGAGAGCTTTGAAAAACGGATCGATGAATTCGCGTCTGAGCTGCGTTTCGTTGTATTTTCCAGAACGGTAAGCTTCGATATTGCGCTCGAATCTCTCCGCCAATTCGGCGATGTGCATAGAGGTCGTCCTGTTCTCCAATGTCAATCCCATTCCGACTACGATTACGCGGACTTTTCTCGGCGATAATATCAAAATCCAGCCAATTTAGCAAGGGAAAATTCGCTTGACAAAACCGGATAGGGTTTTTATCTTGTAGCCGGTCGCTATAATTTGCCGCGCGAGATATACTTTAGCCAGACTGTCATCCCGTAAGGATCTTTTGCCTTATTCAGAATTATCGGGAAGTATTCAAAAAGACATTTTCATGATGATCTTTTGGGTAGCTAATTACCCTCGTTCCTTCGCAAGTCGATCCAAAATCAGAAAGGGGAAAGCCCTTGAACGCGAACCTCGTCGCCACTCTGCAAAACACCTTCGGTTTTGCAGATTTCCGTCCGGGCCAGAAAGAAGCCATCGAACATCTGTTAGCCGGGCGAAACACTTTGGTGGTCATGCCGACCGGAGCCGGCAAATCGCTTGTCTATCAATTGGCATCGCTGCAAAAACCGGGACTTACTTTGGTCATCTCGCCGCTCATCGCTCTGATGAAGGATCAAGTCGATAGCTTAACCGAACACAACGTTCCGGCCACTTTTATCAACAGCGCGCTTTCCGGGGAGGAGCAGGCCGCCAGGTTGGAAGCTCTGGCGCAAAACGCCTATCGAATCGTTTACGTCGCGCCGGAACGATTGCGCAGCGTTACCTTCCGACAAGCTTTGAGCCAAATCAAAATAGGCCTCATGGCCGTGGATGAAGCTCATTGCATTTCCCAATGGGGACATGATTTTCGTCCCGATTACCTGCATATCGCTGCCGTCCGTGCACAATTGGGCAGCCCGGTTACAGTGGCGCTTACGGCGACTGCAACGCCTCAGGTTCAGAACGACATCGTCCGCCTGCTGGAGCTTCCATCAGCCGAACGCATTGTCACCGGCTTTAATCGTCCCAATCTCACTTTCGCTGTTCGTTACTCAACCGATCAGCCGGCAAAATTGCGGGAATTGCAGCGTCTGGTGAATGATTGGGATGAAGGCGCAGCGATTATCTATACCGGCACCCGCCGCGACGCCGAGGAGATCGCCGAGTTCGTGCGCACGGTGTGCGGCCTGGAAGCAGTGCACTATCACGCCGGCTTGGAGAGCGAAATTCGGACGCGCGTTCAGGAAGATTTCATTTCGGGTGAGCTGCCCATCGTGGTGGCGACCAACGCCTTTGGCATGGGCATAGATCGGCCGGATGTTCGTCTGGTGGCACACTATTCCATCCCTGGCACTTTGGAAGCGTATTACCAAGAGGCTGGCCGCGCCGGCAGGGATGGAGAAGCGGCGCAGGCGGTGCTGCTTTATTCACCAAAGGACCGGGCATTGCAGGAATGGTTTATCGACAACAGCACCGTCACTCCTGATGAGACAAAGGCTCTTTTTCAGGCGCTGCGATCGGCAGGTCAGGAGGAAATCTGGATGGCCCCCGCCGATTTTTCCCTGCTGACGGGTCTTGCGGAAGTGAAAGTAAAAGTGGGATTGGCGCAACTGGAGCTGGTCGGCGCCTTAGAGCGGCTGGGCGATGCCGGCTCACGGATGTTGCTGCGTCCCGGCAAATGGGATAAAGCTGCAGTGGAGAGAACAGCCGCCGAGGCTGAAATCCGTAAGGTCCATCGGCGGAGACAATTGGACCAGATGATCGCTTACGCCGAATCCAATGCCTGCCGCAGGAATATCTTGCTTGAGCATTTTGGCGATCGAAGCTCTACCGGAGCCGCTCGCTGCTGTGATAATTGCTTAGCCTCAGAAGCAGCCAAATCTGCGATCACACCTGAGCAGGCTACCGAGTCGCCCGTGACTGATCGCATCGGCTTGATTGTCTTGGATGCCTTGCGACGGCTAAAATGGGGAGTGGGTCGCGAGAAATTGGCCCAACTGCTAAAGGGATCGCATGCAAAGGAAATGGCGGCCTACGGCTACGACAAGAGCATTTACTATGGTCGCTTGGCGGCATTCACCCTGCAAGAAATCGAAGAACTGATCGGGCAGTTGATCTCTTCAGAATACTTGAAGGTGATCGGCGGCCAGCTTCCGGTTTTGCGACTGACGCCAAAAGGTCTGGCGGCTATCAAAGCGCGAATGCCGATACCGCTGCAGTTGGGGCGCAAGGTCTCGCCGGAAGTTATAGCCCGCAAACAGTCAGAGCGAAGGATTGGCAACACTGTTCTCGTTACCGCCCAGATGTTTGCTCAAGGGCTGACTCCGAGTCAAATTGCTGTCCACCGCAAACTGACAGTGGCTACCGTTTACAATCACTTGTCGCAATTGATAGGTGCGGGCAAGATCCCACTTTCAGCAGTGGTAGAAAACGATGTCGCAGCCCTGGTTAAGACTGCAATCACGCAGGTCGGCAGTGTCTCAGCAATGGCGCCTATTAAAGCCCTCTTGCCTGAGTCTATTCTCTATGACCAAATACGTTGTGTGGTAGAAGCTTGGAGACGGGAACAGGATAATGCTGGCGAACTGAATAAGCTGCAACAAGCTATTTTGGAATGCGTGCATTTCTTGCCCGGGCAGTTGCCTCGAAGCGGGATTGCGAAACTGCTCGTCGGCTCGCCTTCCGGGCGAATTGAAGCATTTCGGAAGCATCCCCTCTACGGTCGGTTTTCCGAGCATACACGCGATGAAGCGATGCGGGAAATAGATGGGATGATCGAAATGGGTCATATTGCTGTGAATGAGAACGGTAAAGTTGTACTGCCAGCGGAGACCTTCAGCAAGCCTAAGATCGTGTCACCGACTCTGTCCAATATTACCAGTGAAGATGGCGGTCTCTTCGAAGAGTTGCGGTCCTGGCGGCTAAACGAGGCTCGGGTGCGCCAGATTCCTCCCTTTGTGATTTTCCATGACAGCGTTCTGCACGAGATCGCCAGAATCCGGCCTATCTCTTCCGAGCACCTCTGCAAGGTTAAAGGTATAGGTCCGAGGAAGTTAGAGCAATGGGGTGAAGCCGTCTTGGCAATCGTCAAAAAACGTTTGCATGCCGGGGTCAAGCCTTCGGCAAAGGAGGCTTACGAGGACGGTGAGAGTATGCGGCAGGAACACCGCGATAGTGATGTCATCACCGACTTTTTATCTCAACCACATCCACGCCCTCTCTCTGGCCCATGGCACTCCGGCTGGGCGCTCGGCTTTCACAGCAGCTTTTCCGGCGCTGATTGGAATCGTAGCACCGTCGGAGACTTGACCTATCGCCTGAAATACCAGAGCGACTCTTCGGTTTTGCAGCCATTAGTCGAGCAGGCGTTGGCTTTGTTAGCCGAACACCCTGAAATGAAAAGCGTGTACGCATTGGTCCCAGTGCCGCCTTCGGAAGCGCGAGGTTTTGACCCGGTGAGCGCCTTCACATCCGCCTTGGGACAGCAATTGCGGCGACCGATTTGGAAAGCTCTGATCAAGACGCGCCGGACGGCCCCGCAAAAAGAGATGCGCACTTTGGCGCAGAAACGCGCCAATGTAGCCGGTGCTTTCGCAGTACAGGGTGTCATTCAAAGGAAACGGCTGCTCGTTGTGGACGACCTATACGATTCCGGAGCCACATTGGAGGAGGTGAGTCGGACTTTGCGTCAGGCCGGCGTAGCTAATCTGTACGTGCTAACTTTGACGCGAACCATACACTCGGATGCGTAGGACAACAGATGAGTAAGCTGCATTGGTTGGCTCTATCGACCATACCCGGCATTGGCGGAGTTACGTCGAGGAAACTGGTCGAATGCTTTGGCAGCATAGAAGCCGCCTGGGACGCCTCTGCATCGGAATTGCGGCGAATTCCGCGAATGACGGAGGAAGTGGTGGCGCGTATGCGAGCTGTATCGTTGGCTGCGTTGGAAGACCAGCTTGTGGCTTTGGATGATGAGGGCATTCAAGTCATTACTTGGGACGAAGCAAATTACCCGGTCAACTTGAGTCTGATCAGCGATGCGCCACCCTTGCTTTTTGTGCGCGGAGAGCTAAGCGCGGCCGACGAACAAGCCGTTGCTATTGTAGGAACCCGTGAGCCGTCGCCGCAATCTGCCGAGTTCGCTAAGACGTTAGCATGCGAGTTAAGCAAACGCGGACTGACCATTGTCAGCGGTTTGGCGCTGGGAATCGACACGGCCGCCCATAAAGGTGCGCTGGAAAACTCCAAAGGGCGCACGATTGCCGTTCTCGGTTCCGGCATTCGTTTCATTCATCCACGGGAGAACCTTCCGTTGGTGGAAAACATACTCAAACGGGGCGCACTGCTTTCCGAATTCCATCCTAACACGCCGCCGCGCGGTGCCAATTTGATGGCACGGGATCGCATCGTTAGTGGAATGAGCCGTGCCGTGATTGTGGTTGAAGCAGGAGAAAAAAGCGGCAGTCTGGACACGGCAGCCAAAGCCCGCCGGCAAGGGCGATTGGTCTTTGCTGTGCCGGGCAGCCCTGGTACGGAAGCTTTGTTGAGGGAGGGAGCACAACGTCTGGAGTATCATTCTACCGACACGGGCTTGTTGGCCGAAAGAATTCGCGAACACGCATTGATGCGTGGAGATGCGCAGATGAGCTTATGGCACCATTAGCCATCTGTCACTCTTTTGGATGCTCGCCACTGCTCGTTACTGGATACCTTCAATGCGAAGATGCCATGCCCGTTTGTGCAGGGACAGTCTCACGTAAACCGATTTTTGGGATGAAGGCCAGGAAGCGTCCGGCCTTTCCACTGCTCGGAGCAGAAAGTCGCATCTTTACGCCGTCAACAAAAAATCATTGATCCAATATTTTGGGAGTGGAAAATGCAAGCCGTCCTGATGGTCGCGGGTAAAAGCACCCGCACGTATCCGTTAACATTAACACGTCCGAAACCCCTCTTGCCGATCGCCAATCGCTTCATCATCCGGCACAGTCTCGATCAGATGGTCGGTATATTTGACGAAGTGGTGCTGATCGTCGGCTACCGGCAGGAAATGATTCACGCCGCCCTCGGGGAGAGCTATCGCGGCATTCGACTGATTTATGAGGAACAAAAGGAACAGTTGGGAACCGGGCACGCGATTTTGCAGGCTCGTCCGCATATTCGCGGTCGTTTCGCGGCAATGAACGGTGACGATCTTTTTGCACGCGAAGATTTTCAAAGGATGATCGCCTACCCCAATGCTGCCTTGGCCAAAGTTGTCTCCGATCCCTCCATGTATGGCGTTTTTCAGGTGGACGATGACAATCGCGTCATCAATTTGGTGGAAAAGCCCAAGGAATATTTGGGCAATCTGGCCAATATCGGCTGCTACGTGTTCGAGCCGGAGATATTCGATGAAATCGAGCGCACGCCTTTCAGCGAGCGCGGCGAGATCGAAATTACTTCCGCCATCATGGGTTTGACGCGCAGAACGGAAGTCAAGGCTTTGGCCATCACCGGTTTCTGGCTGCCTACCGGTTACGCCTGGGATTTGCTGAAGCATCAGGAGCTGCTCATGGCTTCCATGACCGATTCGGTTATTAAAGGAAAAGTCGAGCCGGGTGCAACCTTGAACGGCCCGGTTCATGTCGGCGAAGGGACGATTATCCGCGCCGGCGCTTACATCGAAGGGCCCGTGGTCATCGGCGACGGCTGTGACATCGGACCGAATTGCTTCATCCGCAAATTCACCGCCATAGGTGATCACTGTCGCATCGGCAATGCGGTGGAGGTCAAGAATTCCATTATTATGAATGGATGCTTCATTTCCCATTTGAGCTACGTGGGCGACTCGGTCATCGGCGAGGGTTGTAACTTGGGCGCTGGAACCATCATTGCCAACCGGCGGCATGACGGCAAGAATGTATTTTCCATGATCAAGAACAAATTGGTGGATAGCGGACGGGAAAAGTTGGGCGCCATTTTGGCCGATGGCGTGTCCACCGGAATTAACACCTCCATCTATCCTGGAAGAAAATTGTGGCCGAACAGCGCTACCAAACCTGGAGAGATTGTCAGTAAAGATATCATGCCCGAGAATCGGGAATGGTAAGGTGAGCCGCCAACAAGTGTCATCGCCGGATTCTGACCAAGCCTCCAAAGTGAACTGAAGGGCAATGGCGTACGACCTCCTGCCCGCTCATCATACAAAAGAGCGCGAAAGGAAAGTCGGGACAAGGTCTTTAGCGTATTTCGTGAGAAGGACATCGGAAATTCTGAATAGTCACTTTTTGGTAGGTTTGAACTCTTCGATTTCCACCTCCCTTTGCAGCCATTGCAGGGTGATCACGGATTTCGCATCGCAAATAGTCTCTTTGGCCAAGTTCCCGAAAGCTTCTGCATAACTCATTTCCACGATTTCGATGTCCTCCGCCTCGTGTTCCAGTCCGCCGCCCTGATGAATCCGCTGCGCATTGGCCACGTCGGCGGCATAAAGATAGATTCGTTCCGAAGTCGCGCCGGGACTCGGATAGCATTTGCCGATGTATTGTAACTGCTCCGCCTCGATGTGGAAACCAGCTTCTTCTTCGATTTCCCGCACTGCCGTCTCTATGGGACTGCTGTCATTCTCAATCGAGCCGGCAACCAC
>DYKH01000245.1:0-4028 GCA_020722685.1 Caldithrix sp.
TCCTCCCTTCGGTCGGAATGACATTCATTTTTGACAGGGGCTGAACTGTTACAGATAGAGAAATCTTTCGATCGAGATGTTAAGAAAATTCGGGCAAAGAAAGTACTTCTTGAGCTCAAGAATGTCATCTCCACAATAGAAGACGCCAGGTCCGTCCTTGAAATTCCAAGTTGCAGGAAAATTGAAGGCTATAGCTCTTATTACAGAATAAGGGTCGGAGACTATCGACTGGGCTTTGAAAAGGTGTCGAACCAAGAGGTAACGCTCATCAGATTTCTACATCGAAAAGAGATTTATAGGTATTTCCCACGTGGGTGAGAATGGATAGCGGAAGAACGAAAGAGGGAAGTAGGGAGTAGGGAGGGAGCGGATGGCGGAATTCGGATGTCGGATGGGAGAGCAGAAGGGAGTAAGGAGTAAGGAGTAAGGAGTAGGCAGGGAGCGTTTTTTGAACTTTTTCCTTGGTAATTGAGATTTTCTGTTGTATAATTTGCAAAAGTGATGCGATGATTAGTTTGTCTTAGAGGTTGAAGGCATGAGCACTACAGATGTTCAAATTATTCAGACGGGAGCTGTGGCTTTGCCGGCGAAAATTCGATCGCGATATAAATTGGAAGAAGGTGACGTACTGACTTTGATAGATATCGATGGTGGAATGCTGCTATTTCCTAAAAGGTCAGTAGTCTCTGTGCTTGCTAAGGAGATCGAAAAGCAGAGAGAGGAAGAAGGGGTGACTTTGGATGATTTATTAGAGGGATTGGATGAGCAACGCCGAGAATCCGGCAAAGGTTAGCAAGTCCCTAATCTCCAGGCCAAAGGTTTTTATTGATGCGGATGTTCTCATTGCCGGGTCAGCGTCCACCAGGGGAGCCAGTCACATCGTTTTGCAGCTATCCGAGTTAACAGTCATTGAGGGGGTCATTTCGCTTCAAGTCAAAAGAGAAGCCGAGCGCAATTTACAAAGCTGCCACAGGCGTTATCAATTTTTCGCAAATTGGTCGAATCCGCTGTCGAAGCAGTAAACGACGCCAGTATCGAAGAGATCAGGTTGTACTTAAATCAAGCAAATGCTGAAGACGCCCCCATCTTGGTAACGGCATGTACGAATAGATGTCATTATCTGCTTACGTTCAATATAAGGCATTATTACCCAAAGGCAGGCACCATCGTGGTTTTGCCGCCAGGAGACTTTTTGTATCTGCTCAGACAACAGTTGTTAGCCTTAATTCCCTCGTAGGTGAAGGGAGGGAGCAGTAGGGAGAGGGATTTCGGATGTCGGATTGGGAAACATAGTCAAACGTGGTCAAGCATTGTCAAGCGTGGGCATGAGAGTAAGGAGTAGTGCAGCGAGGCTATCTACTGACCTTGTGGGTGCAAGTCCCACCGTTGCAATTACCAGTTTGGCAACGTAGTTATATCCGACATTGGGAGAAGGTGACTTTTCCTGGTGAAAGCTCGGAAGTAAAAGCCTCCTTTAGGGAGGCAAGCGACCAGAAGGGCCGCAGCGAAAGCGAACGGAATAGACGCCGAAATTACTGACGTTGGAGTTGCCAAGCTACTCTGCTCCGTGGCGATGGCTATAACTTTTGTGGAAGTAACTGGGATAAGCACACAAGAGGCTCCCG
This sequence comes from Caldithrix sp., assembly GCA_020722685.1. The sequence goes on from DYKH01000245.1 coordinate 1,626, forward strand.
GCGGACTGAAGGCGGCAATTGTGGATAGGCCAGTGGAGAAAGCCCGGAAGGTCTGTAAACCGGTCAGGATGACGCTTGAATGACAAAGACCGTTCCTATAACCGACGAGGGAAGTGGAACGGAGGTTCGCAGATTGGCGGATGGGGCCGATAAGTGAGGAAGCCAAGATATGATAAACTTGGTGGAGCGAGGGCCCCTGGGTTCAGGAGAGATGGTGAGGACACATATTTCATACTCAGAGATGGAATGAAGATGTCAATAAAATTAGTTCTTCTCCGATTTTCGGCGGACAGCACAAGATTTAGAAGGAGCTATACTTGTTAAGGATGTAATTCTCACCCTTAACAAGTTAAGGATGTAATTCTCACCCTTAACAAGTATAGATAAGGCAAATGGTGGGATGGGGTTCTTTCTGGGTGGTGATGGACAGACTAGTGTCATGGGAGCAGAGAGGGTATGCAACGGTTATTTGACAAGAGGGGTAGGGTGTATCTGGTGGTGGAATGGGGGTTTTTAAATGGGGTGTTTTTCCTCTTAAACTATGCGGCGTTTGGGAGCTGGCTGATTTCCTTTTCCTATGCCAAGCTGCTGTTGCTGATGAACGGTAGCTGGGCAGCAGTCTTTCTGTGGTCGGGGAGACCACGGGCGGCCGAGCTTCACCGGTTGACGGACGTGATTTTGGAAAGCTTTAGAACCGTGCTGCTGATGCTGTATTTCACGTCCCTGGTTATCGTTCTTTGGGGAGTAGCAGATTTTTCCAGAATCCACGTTTTGGGGGGATTTGCGTCGCTATTCACCTTTAGGGCGATCCTGTATGGGGGCCGGTGCTTGCACCTCAACGGCAAAAGAGGGGGGAAGGCGCCGGTCGCTGAGCCGTCTATTTCCCAATCCTTCCTCTTGGCGGCGTCTGATTTTGCGTTGCTGGTCTTTGCTTTCACCTTGGTGCATTTTAGCAGAAGCGGGGGGCTGCGTTTGGGCATCAAACAATTACAGATATTCCTCGCTTTGACCGGTTTTTGGATGATGATGGGGCAATTCACCGGCAAGTTCAAAAAGCGCGATTATCGGAATATTTATTACGCCTTTTCGCCGTTCATCAAGTCGGCCTTTTTGATGGGCGCCTCCATGGCCTTGATGTTTTTTGCTCTGCATTTGCTGTACCTTTCGCGGATGCAGATTTTCGGCACCATCCTGCTGTTATTGCTGATGGAGGTACCGCTGTGCTATTTGTATTTCAGGATTCGCAGGTACGGTAGGGAGGAACGCGACATCGAAAGCTTGGAGGAGGCGCAGGCGGTGTTTGCGGAGGAGGAGCAACGCGGCGATCCTGTTCGCAGTGGAGTGGTCCAGCAGGCGGTTAGGGATAAACTGCGGCAAGATTATCTGAGCCACCAGCCGAAGGTACTGGCCTTTGTCGAGAAGCACATAGATACGGAAAAGGTCGAGGCGGACGAGACGTTGGTGGTGAACACGGACGAATTCAATCGGGTGGCGGACATCGAGGATGGGTCGCTGGCGCTGTTTGTCAACTTGCACCGGGTGAATGATTTCCGGCGGATCAACCAGTATTTTTTGGAGGTGCACAAAAAGTTTCTCAATGGCGGGTATATCGTCGGCAAAAAGGACACGTTGCAGGGATTCCGCGCGGCCATCTACAAAAAGTTTCCCCGATACATTGCGGTGGTGGTGAATGCCTTGGCGTTCCTGTTTCGGCGAGTGCTTCCCAAGCTACCGATTGCCCAGAGGGTGTATTTCGCCATCACCGGTGGGAAGAACCGGCATCTTTCCAGGACTGAGCTGTTGGGGCGGTTGTCTTTTTGCGGGTTCAAGGTGATTGCTGAGGAGATGATCGACGATCATTTGTACTTTATTGCGCAGAAGGTCAAGAGCCCGTCTTTGGACCGGAATCCTTCATACGGGCCGTTGATCAATCTAAAGCGGGTGGGATATCAGGGAGAGACGATTTACATCAAAAAGCTGCGCACCATGCATCCATATTCAGAGTATTTGCAGGATTATGTTTACCAGCAAAATGCGCTGGATACGAGCGGAAAGTTCAGGGACGATTTTCGAGTAGCGCAGTGGGGCAAGGTGTTCCGCAAGCTGTGGCTGGATGAGCTGCCGCAGTTCTATAATTTTTTGCGCGGAGACGTGAATTTAGTGGGGGTGCGGGCACTGAGCCAGCATTATTTCTCTCTGTATCCGGAGGATTTGAAGGAACTGCGGACGCAATTCAAACCCGGATTGATTCCACCGTATTATGCGGACATGCCCAAGTCGTTTGAGGAGATTGTGGAGAGCGAGCGGAAATATCTGGAGAGTAAGAAGAAGCGGCCTTTTATCACAGATGTAACATATTTTGGGAGGGCGATGTTCAATATTGTGTTCAGGGGGGCGAGGAGT
>DYKH01000245.1:4128-6814 GCA_020722685.1 Caldithrix sp.
GAATTGCGAATTGCGAATGGGGAATGGCGAATGGTGAATTGCGAATTTGGAATTGCGAAACTGCGAATGGTGAATTTTGGGAGGAAATTCGGTGGATCGGAGAGAGTTGGAGGAGAGAACAAAGCAGTTTGGCTTGAGGATCATCAAGCTGGTAGCTGCCTTGCCAAGGAACAGAGTTGGGAATGTAATTGGATATCAGATATGAAAGACAGGGAGGTCAATAGGAAAGAATTATCGGGAGCCAGGTAGAGCGGAATCGAAGGCTGATTTTGTGCACAAGGTAGCTATTGTGGAAAAGGAAGCTAACGAAATGCTGTATTGGTTAGAACTATCGGCCGAGTTAGGGGCTATAGTGGAAGCGGAGTTGAAAGAGCTGATGGACGAACGGCGGCAGTTGCTGGCTATTTTCAGGGCGACGGGGTAGACTGCCAAAAGGAAGAAATGATGAAGAATGGCGAATTTCGAATGGCGAATTGCGAATGGGAGATGTCGGATGGTGAGGGCCGATTGCGGCAGGAGAAGAGAGTGACTGGTGAAAGTGAGAAGGGATGTATGAGAAACGGTGAGAGATTGTGAGAGTTGCGGTTTGGATAGTGATCGTGGGGAGTGTCGGGGGTATTTTTTTGTCTGGCCGTTCGATGGGGCAGAGTGGCCGGACTTTGGCTTCGCCGTATTTTAATTTGTCGCAACACTATTTGTTTCTGGATTACGCGGTCAATTCTGGGCTGATAAAGTTGGAGCATCCGTTAAATCAGCCGTACCAAACTGCAGAGTTGCGAAAGGCATTTGCAGCAGTGGATGGAGCGAGGTGCTTGCCGTTTTGGTCCCATTGGAGAAAGCTTCTCACTAGGGATTTGTTGCGATTCGAGCGGCCGGATTCGCTTGAAGAGGGAACGGGCAAGTGGCAGGTGGGGGCGAACGGCGTGTATCGCTTGGGGGCGGAGAGCGACCGGCAATGGAGCAAGTACCGGGCGGAGTTATTTGCCGTTTATTCTTTGCCTTATTTGGTGCTAACGAACCGGACGGCAACGGATCAGCTTTTCAAGGACGATCCATATTACTTCGGGGATACGGGGGAATGGATTCAGGGCCGGGTGGAGGATGCGTATTTCATGCTTCAGTACAAGCGATTGCGCTTGTTTGCCGGGCGAATCGGGAGAAACCTTGGGGTTCTGAATGAGCCGAGCCTGATTCTTTCGGACCAGCCGTACAGCTACGATCACTTTGGCCTAGAGGTGAACACTCGAAGGCTCAAGTACTCATTCTATACCACGCGCTTGGATGACAAGCTGGCCTATGACAGTCAATCCACGGACCAGAGATTGCGGCAAACTAAACGTTTTGTCTCGGTGCAGAGAGGCGAGATCATGCTGAGGGACAATTTGCATGTGGGATTGGCGCAGGCGGCGATCTATGGGGGCGAAAATCAAACGTTCGAGGCGGTGTTCCTGAATCCGATGAATCTGTATTATGTTGCGCAGAGGAACCAGCGCATCCAGATGGATGGTTTTTGGGCGGTGGAATTCTTTTGGAAGCCGTTTCCGAGGGTGACGTGGTTCAGCCAATGGCTGATCGACGACGTAATTGTGAACAATGAGCCCGGACAGGACGATCGTGCGGTGCATCCGGATCGAATGGGCATCACGAGCAAGCTGGCGTTTACGGATGTTGTGTTGCCGGGGACACATGTGAGCGCGGTGTATACGCGAATCGGCAATTGGACCTACACCTCCTACCGAACATGGGAGAATTATGTTTTTCAACAGAAAAGTTTGGGGTATCCAAAGAATAGCGTGGAAACCGTAAAGATCGGCCTGGACTATTTCGGCAGGCCGCCGTTCATAATCAATGTTCAGGCGATATATGAGCGGCATGGGGAACAGGATGTGAATCGGGTTTTCGGGGATAGGCGGGAAAAGTTTCCTATGGGTACGGTGGAGGCGAGCCGAACGGTGGAAATGTCCTGCCGGTATATGCCTTCGAACTTTTATTTTGCCTCGCTTAGCTACCGGTACAGATCTCGCAGCAACGCAGAAAACATAGCGGGGAGGAGTGTGTCGGATCATTTGTTGTTATTGACCTTGCATGCGACGGTGGAGTGGGGGTTTTTGTATTGAGGGAGAAGGGATTTCGGATGGCGGAAAGGGGAAGTCAAGTTTAGTCAAGAGTGGTCAAGAGTTGTCAAGCATAGTCAAAAAGTCAAACGGTGGTCAAAACGTGGGATGAGAGGGATTGCAGATGGCGGGAAGAGCAGTCAAGAGTTGTCAAGGATAGTCAAGAATGGTCAACAGTTCTCAGGAGTGGTCAAGCATAGTCAAGAGAGGTCAAGTACAGTCAAGCATGGTTACGAATTGTCAAGAATGGGCGAGATTGGTCAGGTCTGATGAAGCGCCATCAAGCTGATGGAGGGAGGGGCAGTGGAGTGAAGGAATTGGCGCTTGGGGATTTTTGGATCAAGGACCGGCAGAGCAAAGGCAGGGGGGAATGGGGGATGAGAAAAAAAGGGGGTTTGGCGAAATTAATGTTGACTTTTTGGGAAAATCAATTTAAGTTGCAGCCGTAAACAGTGGTAGTTATGGATTGGGTAACAACTACCGGGGTCGCGGTTTTGTCCCCGGGGAGCTTCTCACACAAGAAAATCAAAGTGACTAAAGTAGGTTGAAGTGACTAAAGTGCCTAAAGTGGA
>DYKH01000246.1 GCA_020722685.1 Caldithrix sp.
TCGAACCCAAAAGTCTTGTCAGGAATTTTGCTGCTGAAAGTGCTTGACAAGGACACCTACTCCTACTCTTCTTCTGCTCTTTCTCTTTCTCTTTCTCTTTTTCTTGCTCCTGTTCCTGCTCGTCCTCTTTCCTGTACTCCAATTCTTACTCGCATTCCTCCCCATTTTAGTTCACTTGAATCCGCCACGTTATTCGAATGCAACGTTTTCCGGTCTCTCTTCTGAATTTCAGAGGGCAGGGGCACTTTACAACCACCCATTCACTTTCAGCCACCTAATGCAGCTCGCCGGCCACGTTGATTCGGTAGAATTCTCCTTTCCCAGTCCAAAGCCATGCCCTCCTTTTTGATAGATGTGCATCTCGGCGATGACCTTGTTCTTCTTAAGGGACAGATAATAATTGAGTGTATTTTCCACCCTCACACCCGTGTCGTCGGTGGCATGGACGAGAAAAGCCGGAGGTGTATCTTTTGTTACCTGTAGCTCATTGGAGAATTTGACTGTCACCGCATTGTCCGGATGTGTTCCCAGTAGATGCTCTTTCGACCCAGAATGGGTGATGCTGTCATCCATTGAAATGACCGGATAAACCAGCACGGAAAAATCGGGGCGGGCGCTAGTGCTATCTGACGTTTCGTAAACCTTGTCTCTGAAATGCGTGCACAGTGTCGAAGCCAAATGTCCGCCAGCGGAAAAGCCCATCACCCCTATTTTAGCGGGATCGATATTCCATTGTGAGCTGCTGCGCCGAATGATGCGCATGGCTTCCTGCACGTCTTGCAAGGGTCCGACTCTTTTGTCTTTCATGATGACATCAGCCGGCAGCCGGTATTTCAAAATGAAGGCGTGAATGCCGTTCTCGTTTAGCCAGTGCGCCATCGCGTATCCTTCATTGACGATGGACACGTATTGGTACCCGCCGCCCGGACAGACCAGCACGGCGGTCTGGGTGGCATTCTTGGCCGGAGCAAGATAAACCAGCATCTCCGGACTGCTGATTTTCTCGATGTATTGCAGCTCCCCGCGCGGCAGAATGCCCTCAACGTAATCGGGAGCAGAGATTGCTCCGGGCGCTCCGTTGGGCCAGAGCTTCACGACCATAGACTGGCCGTGTACACTGTTTGCCAACGCCCATCCAAGGGATACTAACAAAGGGATAAGTTTTTTCATATCTACCTTCTGATATATTGTGCAAAGCCCCCTTCGTTCCGGTCTGGTGGATAGTGGAACAAAAACATGGATAAATACCGACATGTCGAAATAAAAAGACGGGATCACAAACTATTCACTGTTCACCCGCCAACGTTCCACAAACCACGCTTGGAATTTAGCCAATGTTCCGTCAAAAAACAACAACTCCCCATAAATCTCCGCTCGCTGGCCCGGCTCTATATCCGGGAAAAACGGATCGGCGTGCATGCAAGGGTGCCTGGGATTGCCGACCATCGAAAGCGTGTGTTGATACCAAGTCATGGCCACCAAGCGATCCGGCTGACTGGAGACAGTCACCATCACTGGCAAGTCCGCAGATTTGGGTCCCCCGCGCCAGCCGAGATGAAAGCGTCCGGGCACTACTCCAGTCTTTCGAGCCTCATCGAATTTCATCCAGCCGCGCTCCGGGACGTGAACCAGCTTGTTGTCCAAAGTATAGTCAGCGAATTCTTTGATTCCGCGCAGATAGGCACAGGTTTGCAGCTTAATCTCCTTCAGCGGCTGAGAGCTGCCGTTATCAATGTAAAGACTCAGAGCAACTACCTGATCTTCTTTCTTCAGAACCGAGCCGCCAAACTTGATCCCGTTCGGCAGCTTCCGCTCGAAGGCTATTCCATTTGGCAGAACCTGCCAGAAAACCTTGGGCAAATCCGGAAACACAACCGGAAAGGACGGATTGACGTGACTGAGGAAAATGAGACCAATGTTAGTGAATATGGCCTCTGGGAAATCCAGCCAGATGTAATCCTGACTCGGCCACGTCGGACTGACCCAGGCGATTTGCTCGAAAGGATAATGCGGTCGCCACTGTCCCGGCAAAATGCGGATGCCTTTGGCCTCGGTTTCGTAGGTCTCTTTCTTCTCAGTGAGTTTTTCTTGCGACCAACTCGTTGAAGCTTGTCCGGCGACCAACCATCCGGCCGCGCTTAGGCCCAGAGTTTTGCCAAAATCCCGGCGGCTTGGAATATCCATGATTCTAATCCTTCTCCTCACTTTCTCGACTACAAGTTTCACCTCTGGACACAAATCGCAAACAATTTCACTCCAAATGCCTCTTGCATGAAGTAGCCAAATTCTAAATCGACGGCTTTCAGAACAAACCATGCAGGCAAAGCCCGCGCGCTCCACTCACACTCTCACTGTGTCCCCCACCTCATCCTGCCACCTGTGGATGCTGTCGGTCAATCGCCCGATCACCTCTTGATGCTTGCCCGAATCAAACAGATTGGTGGTCTCGTAAGGGTCCTCCCGCAAATTGAAAAGCTGGCTTTTGTCTGCATTGCTCAGGCACAGCTTCCAGCCATCCGGGGCGATGATGGTGCGGATGTGCGCTTGCGCTGCCCGCTTTACGACATCCGTGGTGGCAGACAATCGAGCAGCCGTCGAGGCGTCCTGCCCGATGGCAGGGTTCCACTCGATGAACACAGGATCAGTAACAGACGTATCTCCGGCAATCACTCGCCGGAGGCTTTTCCCCGGCAAAGAAGTGGGAGTTGCTTTGCCCATCAAATCCAGCAGCGTGGGCACCAAATCGATGTGGCTCACTCGACCAGGAATCATCCGCTGCCGAAAGCCGAATTGCGGAATCCGCAGTAGCAACGGCACCCGCACCGCTTCCTCGTACATCACCGTCTTGGCCAGCAGGCGGTGCGCTCCCATCATGTCGCCGTGATCGCTGGTGTAGACCACGATGGTGTTTTCCGCCAATCCCAGCTTTTCTAAAGTCGCCAGAATCTTTCCCACGCTGCGATCCACCTGACTGACCAAGCCCCAATAATTGGCGATCAAACGACGCCAGCCGGCTTCGGTCTTGAGATCGATGCCGCCGAAGCCTTTTTGAAAATACTCCTCTCGCAGCAGTCGATACCGTAACGGCTCGTTCTCCTCCAAAGGATCGTCGAAATTCGTCGGCAAGTCGACGGCGGCCGGATCATGCAGATCATTCAGCGGGCCGGTGAAGGGCATGTGCGGCTCGAGGAAATTGACATAGAGAACAAACGGCTCTTTGCGATGGCGGCGAAGGAAGTCACAAGCTTCCTTTTCCAAAAAAGCCGGCTTGCAGTGTTCGATGGGCAATCGGGCAGCGAAGCCACGGCTGAAATCCCCGTTGCCGGTATCCGGTTTGTAACCCAGATCGGAAAGGAAGTGATGATAGGAGCTCTTGGCGGTCAAGTCGCGTCCTGCGCTGTAATATTTTCGATAGCCGTCCTCGATGCTGACCCATTCCTCGAATCCGTGCTGGGGGAAAATCTCGTCACCCAAATGCCACTTGCCGAAATAGCCGGTGCGATAATCAGGGTCATTGAGTAGTTCCGGAAAAGCCGGAACATCCGGAGGCAGCGGAATATTATTGTTCGTACATCCGTTGCTGTGCGGCCATAAACCGGTTAACACCGTCGAGCGTGAGGGCGTGCACACCGGCTGGCTGACGTAGGCGTTCTCAAAGACGACGCTTTGCCCGGCAAGCTTGTTGAGATTGGGGGCTTGAATTTCGTGGTTGCCATACGCGGCCAACGTATCGGCGCGCTGTTCATCGGTCCAGAGGAATAAGAGATTGGGTTTGTCTTTGCGGGTCTTACGGCAACCTATCCACATGGCACTTAGCAAAGCGGTTGAGGTTTCCTTTAAGAAAAGGCGACGGGATAGAGTGTTGCTGTGTGCATCTGATCTATGCATCGGTATCGAATCCTCCTTTGGGACGCTGATTGACGCAGCATTTCGCTGATTTTTTTAATTTGTTCGGGGAAAAGTCGCGCACGATGCTTCTTCATCACCTAATTGTTGACGAACACATCCCACACCGTCATTAAGCCGCCTCTGTTTGCTTGATTACCCTCCTCACCCTCTTCACCTGCGCCGGGGTTAGCTCGCCAAGTCGCTGACTCAGAATGTCCACAAACGCCGACTTTTCTTTTGCGGTAACCGCGACCAACATTTTCTCTGAGCGCGGCGGGACATCTTTGGGTCGGCAGGCCTGCAAATGCTGCAGCAGAAACGGAAAAATCTCGCTGCGGTAGAGATCATTCTTGGAAGCGATGACAGCCAACGTCGTTAAGCCACTGTCTTGAGTAATCACCGAACCATTTACGACGGCGTCTTTGATGGCATCCACATGTTTGAAGAGAATGTCGGCGCTGAGGTCGGCAACTGTGGAGAGGGCGAGCGCAGCGCCCCAAACCATGCGGTTGTTTTTCACTTGCAACAGTTTGACATACTCCTCCGCGTAATTCGCAATCAAATCGGGACGTAGGTAGCCGATCTCGTACAATACCTTGATGCAATCGTTGGCGATGTTCATATTCTTGTTCCAAAGGTTGTCGGCGATTTCCCGGATGCCTTCATGATCCTCGCTTTTTGCGAGCTCGGCGGCCAATTGTTGATTGGGCACTTCCTCGCGGCGGTTTTGCATGTAGGCGATTTTGTCTAAAGCGGACACGGCGGTCTCCTCACGTTCATCGTCACAAAGATAGGATTGGGTGGAAAGGCAACAAAGCTCCCTGCCCGGAAAATGTACTTTGAATTATGACAGAAAGGTCGGGAGGCCCAAGAGGTTTGGCTGCTGGGGTCGTGCCGTTGCAAATGCGCCGGAGGCTTTGTATGAATCCCGGGAATGCTATGAAATTGGCCATGCTGTTCTTCCTCCGCCTATCCTTGCTAATCAATGGATTGCAAGCGAAATTAGCCAAAGCAAGGAAGACTAGCAAGCGTTTTTTCAAATTCGTGCGGTTGGGAAAATTGGGTGAGAGGAAGCCCGATCACCAATGCGGAGTTTGGCGCTCGGAATTTCCTCGTCGGAAAGTAGCTGAGGCCCGGTCATGGCAGCATCAAGAGGCCAAAACTTGTGTTCCGCCCCGCGAGCCTTCAGCCTAAAGCCTAAACGGCTCACCGCCCGAAAAGTCTGCTTCCGCCCTGCAATGGCCAGCTACAAAATCTTGAATCGATCGTCGCCCTTGAAGCTCAGGACGCTGATGCGAGCCGCAAGCTTGTTGGTCACTTCGCTTATGGCTTTGGTCACCTCCGATTCCGGATAAGCTATCACAACCGGCTTGCCATCGTCGCCTCCTTCGCGGACGCGCGGATCCAAAGGCAAGCGACCGAGGAAGGGCACATTCAACTCCTGCGCCGCGCGCTCGGCCCCGCCGTGACCAAAGATTTCATAGCGCTGGCCGGTATCCGGTGCGATGAAATAAGACATGTTTTCGATGATGCCCAAGACTGGCACCTTCAATTGGCGAAAGGCGGCCAAGCCGCGACGCGCATCGGCCAGCGCCACCTCTTGCGGCGTGGAGACGATGACCCCGCCGGTCAACGGCACCGACTGGGCCAGACTCAACTGGGCATCTCCCGTACCCGGCGGCAGGTCGACGATCATGTAATCCAAATCGCCCCAATTGACGTCGGTGAACAATTGGCGGATAGCGCTGTGCAGCATGGGACCGCGCCAAATAATGGGCTGGTCTTTTTGTACTAAAAAGCCCATGGACATCAGCTCGAGTCCGTAGGCTCTGGCCGGCGTCAGCTTGTTGTTTTTCGGCGGCGCAATGGCCTCGGCGCCTAACATTTGCGGGATGTTGGGTCCGTAAATGTCCGCGTCCAATACGCCCACCTTGGCCCCCGTTTGCGCCAGCGCGACGGCAATATTTACCGCTACGGTGCTTTTACCGACCCCACCTTTGCCGCTGGCGATGGCGACGATATTTTTCACTGGAATTTGCAGTTGCCCGGAAATGCGGCTATCCGCGCGCACGTTGGAATCGAACTTGACCTGAACCTGCTGCACGCCGGGAACCTTTCGCAGCACTTCCTGCACTTCCTTTTCGATCACGTGTTTTAACGGACAAGCCGGAGTGGTTAGCATCACCGTCAAGTCCACAGTCCCGTCATTGATCTGCAAATTCTGGATCATGTTGAGGGTGACCAAATCCTTATTCAATTCCGGTTCCTGTACAGTCGCCAGCGCGGCCATGACTGCGTCTTTTGATATATTTCCAAAGCTCATTAAATAGTCCTCATTTCATTTTGGTACTTTTTGAACTGACCTGGCAGAAGAGAATTGTATCGTCACGAATGCTAAAGGCCTACGACCTAAACTCTTCATCCGGCGATTACCGGATAAGGCAACCCCCTGTGCGAACGGCTTTGCGCTTAACCCGCCGGCCAGATCAAAACCGCTGAATGACGCCATAACGGGATCAGCGCAGTTCTTTCTAAACCCTTAGCGAACCTCGGAACCCTCTGGCGGCGTAGTAACTTTCCGCGCCGTTGTGATACAAGAACACATGGCCGTAACGTCGATCACAAAAGACGGCGCCGCCGAGTTTTCTAATCTCAGTAGGTGTTTTCACCCAGCTCGACGTTTTCGTATCGAATTCTCCCAGCTTCTGCAGCTCCCGATATTGTTCTTCCGTCAAAAGCTCAATGCCCATGGCAGTTGCCATTTCCTTAGCGCTATTCTCCGGCTTGTGTTCTTTCCTAGCGTCCAGCGCTTTACGGTCGTAACAAAGACTTCTGCGGCCTCTGGGACTTTCCGCTGAACAATCATAAAAAATGTATTCGCCCGTCTTTGATCATGACCAACAACATCCGGTTCACCGCCGG
>DYKH01000833.1 GCA_020722685.1 Caldithrix sp.
ACATGGCTCTTTTCCGGCAAAGCATACTGAATGGCGGTGCCAGGATTAAAGGGATTCGGATAATTGCCCAGCAAGGCAAAGGAGCGGGGTACCGCAAGGCTATCGGCCTCGGCCTGTTTCTTGGCTTTCTCCTTTGCCAGCTTGATCACGTCCTCATAGGAAATCTCTCCCATCGCTGCTTGCATCACAACGACCAAGTCGTCGTCAGGATAGGTATTCCGGTATTGATCGAGGGCCGCTTTGGCCGCTTCCGGCTCGTCGGTGAGATTGAAATATATCTGCCACTTTTCAAACAGCGCATTGCGCGCCATTTCGTCTTTGGGGAATTTTTCGATGATCTCGGTATAGCTGGCCAACGCTTCCTGGTAACGGCCTTCTTTGATCAGATCCGGAGCATCCATTTCCTTGGCTTTGCCGCCCACTGCATAGCTGCTGTACGTTTCCGCCACGCTCTGCAAGGTGGACTTGGTATTCGCCGCTCGGCCCGACTGATTGTTGCAGAGCGCTATATGCACCAATGCTAAAGAGGCTTCCGGCTCGGCAGGAAAGGCATCGATGACGAATTGAAACTTGGCGACCGCTTCCTCATATTGCCCGGCCAGCTCATATTTCTAACCAATGTCGAACTGCTCGCGCGCTTCCTTATTGTAAGAAATGGCATTGGCCTCGCTCGCTTCTTCTCCCTCAGAATCTTCGGCCACCGACTTTGGTATGCCGATTCTTCCCGGGTTGGGATCTGTTTGCAAGGCATTGCTATAGTCGATATTGCCTTGAAAGCGATTACCATCAGGCGGATATGCGCCCCAATAGTTATAGGTGGCCACAATCTGAGTGGCTTGCTGGGAATAGACCTCTTTCAAGGTATTCAAGTAAAGGCTATTCTCTGCCTTGTCGCCGCCGTAGGAAATGCCGCCCAAAATGGGGATGGAAGTGGCGTCAATCCGGACTCCATAAGCGGAGTTGCAGCCGATGACATTGTTACCGTCCATACCTACAAAGAAATACGGATTGGAATAGTTGGTGCAGTATACGCCATTGCTGGAATTGTCATAAATGTCATTCCAGACTATGACTGGAGATGAAGC
>DYKH01000834.1 GCA_020722685.1 Caldithrix sp.
GCATCTCATTCGTCACGATTCATAATCACGTTTGACGATAGAATCGGAACACCGCATCACCCCCTTTTGTGTGCATCGTGTTATGCCCAGGTTTTCAGTTTATCCAATTTTTTGTCCGGTAGTTCATCTATCTTCTTCTTTGTCCTACCGTCTCAATCAAAAAAAACACGATATTCGCGATAATGATCGCATTGACACTCCAAAAAATCCAGGGAATTCGATACAACCACCAAAGCGTGCTCAGAATGTCACCGCCGGTAATGCTGGGAAACACAATGACACCCAACGATGGCGTAGGCGTGGGTGTCGGTCTGGCAATCGCAGCATTGCCGGCGCCAAACAACAAACCGCAAACACAAATCAGCGTGAAAAGACCACTGATTGCAAGTAACAATTGCCTCAGCTTTTTGCCGGTGATTTGTGTGCTTGGCAAAGGAGTGGGTGTTGGGATGCTTGACACAGTTCTTGGCACGGTAGGCGATGGCGCGAGTTGTCGGAGAATGTTTTCTTGCCACGCGTAGGGATCGCTCACATACTTCAGCCGAACGGCTCCCAAGCCCGCTGTCAAGACGAGAACGTGTCCATAGCCGATGACACGACCGAGATACGGTTGGTATGCGGAAACGCGCTGGACGTGCGAAGCATCAAGCGGAACAACAATTCGTTGGTGGCTAATAATGCCGCGTTCAACAATCAACCGGTCAGGTTCAAGCGAGTATAGTGAATACTCGCGCTCCATAAGATCAAACAGCAGCCGCATGACAATGAGCAATGCCCCCACGATGCCGAGAATAATGAAAGCGATGCCAATTTCTCTGACCATCATGAAAAAAGGGAATGCGATAATCAAACAACCGACCAATATAATAACTGCGTCCACGCCGCGATTGGCAATAATTGCGGTGGCGGATGGTCGTTCTCGACGGATTGTTGCTGACATTCGAATCCTCTGAATTCAAAGGGGCAACACTGCACATTTCAGCAAGCCGCCCCTCCATTTGGTTTCGAGGAAACAAGCCGTATTATTTTCTCGCGTACTTTTTCTTCCCATCCTCGTACGCATCGCCGCCGAACATATCGTTGAC
>DYKH01000835.1 GCA_020722685.1 Caldithrix sp.
AGAGGACATGGATTTCCTGCAACGATGGCGACAGGTCAAACAAAGCAACAGAGCTAAACTCGCTGAATACATAAGGCGACTGACTTCTATAACTGTAAATCCCAATGCTCTGTTTGATGTTCAGGTCAAGCGTATCCACGAATACAAACGTCAGCATCTAAACATTCTGAGGATCATCGCCGACTATCTCCGACTCAAGCATGATCCCGCCCCTCCCCACCCTCCCAGCGTGGCGATCTTTGCGGGCAAGGCAGCGCCAGGCTACTACATGGCAAAACTCGTGATCCGCCTCATTCACGGCGTTGCAGAGGTCGTGAACAACGACAATAAGACAGGTGAATTTCTGAAAGTCGTGTTCATCCCAGATTTTAACGTCACAAAAGCCCAGATCATCTACCCTGCCGCCGATCTCTCCGAACAAATATCCCTTGCCGGCACCGAAGCTTCCGGCACGGGCAACATGAAGTTCATGATGAACGGTGCCGTCACAATTGGAACCCTTGACGGCGCAAATGTCGAGATCCGCGAAGCCGTGGGCGCGGACAATTTCTTCCTCTTCGGCATGTCTGCGCCTGAAGCGCATGCCCTGAAAACACGAGGCTATGATCCCCATGCAGTCCTCAATTCGCATCCGGAGCTTCAACAGGTGATCGAGGCCGTTTTATCGGGAATGTTCTCTCGGGGTGATCGGCATCTGTTTCGTCCTCTAGTGGATTCTCTCCTGAACACAGATCAATATCTGGCGCTTGCCGATTATGCCTCCTATGCATCCGCTCATAAAAAGGCTGAAAGAACATGGCTCAACCCTGATCTTTGGACACGTATGTCAATCGCCAATACCGCCCGCAGCGGCTTCTTCAGCTCAGACCGCATGATCGCTGACTACAACTACGACATCTGGAAGACTCGCCCCATTCGAATAAGAATTTAATATCGTTCAAAAGTTACGGGATTTGATGGTTATAGTCAACTAAAGAAAGGATAACAAGTTGTCCGTTCCAGAGGTTGCTTTTAATATAAAGCAACCCAAGCATTAAAAGAAAGGAACGGACAACATGAACATTAAAATCGAAATTGAACTTGGT
>DYKH01000247.1 GCA_020722685.1 Caldithrix sp.
ACCTGCATCTTCCTGTTGGAGCAGAACAGATTGCCGCGCCAACGGGTATTAGCCGAAATCAAATCCGGTTGCCCCAAAACTGCCTTGTTCACCCACACCGGAGTCGTGAAGTTGAAATCTTTATGGCTCCTAAGATGCAGGAAATTCAGGTTGAGGGCGTAGAGATGTCCTGCCGGAACATAGGGATCACCGACAATCGGAGCGCCCTTATGGGTAATGTTGTCCCATCCGGCTTCCACCATTGTGGTATTGGTGTATCTCTGTTGCGGATGCAGCGACCTTTCGTAGCCGTCCCTCAGAATCGGAGTCGTAACAACGAAATTGGGGAGAAAATCCTTCAGTTCGCCCATGTTAGGAGCGCGCCATACTTTCTGCATGACTTGAAACGAAATGGCTTCGGTAGTCGTGATGACACTGGGCGCCCAATTTGGCATTTCGTCCTGCTTGATGGAGCCGTACTCAACTGACGTTGTGGTATTGAACAGATCGCCCAAACCATTGATTCGGGTGTTATCCGCGGCTGCGGTGATGATGTCCTCGGCCATCTGAATACGGGCTGCCTTGATGATGCTCTGGATATACTTCTTGGTAAGGTCAATAATGGCCTCGTCCCCGGTATTCTGTGTGAGATCATCGAGGTTTAGAGTGTTAGAACCGTAAACACCGGCCCACCTGAACCGTGCCGCATCGAGGATATCAACTTTTGACTGGTTAATAACAGTAGTGGCACCGTACCCGCCCCGGTTAGACTGCGCATATTCCAGCGGAATCTTAACCATAAGGCCGCCATCAACGACCTCATGGGGCTTGACTTCCCAGTTATCACGGGCAATCGCATTACCCATGAGCTTCCAAAGAAGCGCCGATGCCTTACTAACAATATCGACACTATCTCCCATTTTGGTTTTCAACCAGTAATACTCTGTGGTTGCATTTAACTGATTTATTAAAGACATAGCTTATCTCCTTCTTTATGTTTTTTATGAAGGCAAATCGGCTATATTTCGCCCCTTGCCGCTCGTAAAACTGCAAGAGCTCCTTCATCAGCCTCTTTGCCTAATGAAAGTCGTTCTTGTTTTGTTTGAGCCCCACCAGGGCTTTGCCCCTTGGTGATGACTGTCCCTGTTTTCTGCTTACCTTCGGCCAGCTCCAATCGCTTCATCAGCTCGGCCTTTTCATCGGCGGCCGCTTTGGCTGCCATTATCGCGTCGTCGCGCTGAATCTGAAAAAACGCTGCCAGCGGATCAAGCATCCCCGTCTGATCATTTGCCATTGCTTCTTTGATACGCATCTGCATATCCGGCGAATTAAAATCGGGATTCCTTTCGAGGAACATCTTTTGTGTGGCCTTTACGTCTCTTTCCTCAAGTTCCTGCTTGAAGATTTGACTCGCCGCACTCAAGGTTTTTTCATGCTGCGCCTGTGCGGTTAGAGCATTCGATTGCCGTATCAGCTTGCCTAACTTTATCTGATACTGGTCGTCTGCCGGGTCCAACTCCGCGATCTGCTTTTCGATGTTGGCTTGCTCTTTCTCGTAATCAATCGCGGAGGCCTGCTGTTTAGATTCTTCGCTCTTACCCGCTCCTTTAGCTGCCACACTGTTCAGGGTTTGCATGAGCATTTCAGTCTGCTTCCGCAGATTCCCCAGCTCAGTTCCCTGCTCTCCGAGTTTCTTCTCCAAATTGGCTCTCTGCTCTTTCTCTCGCAAAAAGGCTGCGGCCAATTCTTCGGGTGTTTGAAACTCTGTCCCTGCGACGCCTTTTTTCTCTTCGGTTGTCTGATCCATTGTGTTTCTCCCTTCTTGTAGGAACCGTTGAATTTTTGGGCTGCCCTTACGGACCCAAAGCGGTCTGCCCTACAGATGAAATAAAAGAAATAAAAAAGCTCGAATTCTCGGAACGCTATTGCGTCTCCCCAAGAAATTCGGGCTTTCAAGTATCCTTTGCGGTTAAAGGACTTGTCTGTAACCGTTATGTCTTATGCTATTTCACTTTCGCTCTCCTTTGTGATGTGATATAAACATCGCCAATACCGCCTTGAGTTACATTCAACTCTATCGTTAATTGAGATTTTAACGTAGATTTCTTAGTTGTCAATATCTTAATTTCATGATTCAACATATCAACAACTGTTTTTATGAGTTCATCGGCTTCCATTATCCCACACACTCAAGATTATGTGCTTTTAGATATCGTTTCCACTCACCCCGTGTGGTGATATGTTTGGCGTCATTAGCAAGGTTCATCTTGGCACTATCCAGCCACTTGACGTTACCATCCGTCTGGACCGCTCCATGAACGCTTAAAACTCTTCGGGCCATTCGGCCGCATTTACATCTCACCTTCCTAGGGACACGGTTCACCTTAAAGAATTTCTCGATATGGTTTCCGCAATAGCTGCAATCATACTCATAGATTGGCATAAATCCTCCTCAGGTTAGATGGCACGAGGTAGCCCCGTTTTGTTACTTATCTTCCCTGTATTCTCACGCATATCTTGCTGGATTTTTGTATTTTCTAGTATTTGCCTGAGCTGCACGGCCATTTCTTCCGGCAAGCCGGCATCTACCAATGTTTGTAATGCCTGGCCAAGCATATCACTTGCAGTTCGAGCCACTTCATCTTTCCAGTTCGGCCATTTCATCGCTTCCAAAAGCCCTTGTTGCCCTATAGCATGGAGCTTATACAGATTCAGCGCCGTTTCTTGGAGCTGCAAGCTGGTTCGCGGCGTCATAGACCCGGATTCCACTACATAACTGAATTTCCTATTGGCATAGGCTGTGCCCATAAACATCTTCTGTTCGCCGGCCACGTTGACAACCTCCTGCTCTATCCCGAAATTCTGCCATAATCCTATCGCCCATCTGCTTCTCTGTTCCACAAGGGCATCAATAGACGATGTTTTGGTCTGCATGACAACCGCGTTTCGTTCCTGCAATGCTACAATGGCGGAAGCCGCGATAACCCCGGTAGGCGCAACGCCCCTGTCGGCATCTTCAATCTGGTAAATCCTGTCAAAGAACTTGACGATGAGATCAAGAACTCGGAAAAACGTCTCCGGTAGGTTCGGTACCTGCATGAACTCAATCCGGGCTGTCGGAGTAGTAGGCATAAGTATCATCCGTCCAGTTTTTGTGATCGTTGATTCGATCATTTCCCTCGTAATCCCGCAATTCTTCTGCACAATAAGAGGTGGAGACATGATGTTAATCACATAGGATACCAGTTTCGTCATAATCAGGCTTATTTTCGCAAGCAAATCGCCTACCTGTTCGGCGGCGGAGAAGCCCCAGATAGAAACTTCATCCCGGTAGGAATTGACGTGGTAGCAAGGAAGCCGTCCCCACGGATAGGTATTAGCCGCAACCTCCACAGGAAGCGACGGATTGATGTTCGGATTGGGACAATCTTCGAGGACAATATACCCTGACGCTGAATGTTCACGGTTTTTTGACTTGGCAATCGTAATCTTGCGGATACCATCAGGATATACCCGCTTTGTTATCTCCTTTCTGAGCATGACAGGCTGGCCTGCTTCATCCAGGACAATATTCCCCTCTTCATCGATCTGCGGAACATCCTCTATAATGGTTTCTTCCCGTTCATCCCGTACCCATACCTCGATAACAATGGTGCGCTCAACAGGCTTCTCTTCTGTTCCCTTAGTTCCTGATACTGTAGAAATTGATTCGGCATAATCGCCGATTGGTCTATTCAGAGCGTAACCTTGAGGCTTAAATCCTTCCCTTGATGTGCCTAACAGGTCGTAAGCCTCCTCTTTGGCTATCCCCTTGACGTTAAACATCTTTTCGATCTTTGAGACATAATCCAGATAGACATAGCAGATATACGGAGCCTCTTCCGCAATGGAATCCCAATAGCCGGGTGCGGGATAAAACGCGAACGGATCGGTGCTCATCATATCCGGCTGGTCATGCTGCTTATCCCAATACGGTTTCTCTACGGCTATCCCGTATATCTCCATCATTCTGGCCGATTGTCTCGTCTTGGCCTGCTGATCAGTATCTTTCCACCATTTGTGCAGACGTTGGCTGATGATCTGTTCGGCTCCATCATTATATCCATCAATGTCCACTACTTCCCCTGTGGGATTCCGGGCTGTGATATTTGAGACAGTTCTTTCCACGTTGGCAAAATAGAGATTTATCGGTATAAAAGAGCGCGTCTGCTGTGTTGACCCCTTACGTGCGCTGGTCTTCTGCTGATTGCCGCGGTAGAGAGAGTAATTAGCCATCCAGTCGGCAGGCTTGCCTAATCTATCCCGTTCCGCCCTAGCAATATCGAACAGCTTGTAAGCAAACGCTGCTACGTCAGGGTGTCCAGCAGGCGGCAGATTTTGAAGATTCCAATCTTCGGATTTTGTGTTCATAATAGCCCTCGCAAATTCGGTTATTTCTTATGGCTTCTCATATGCCCCAGCAACCCGGCCTTGCTCTTACAAGATTTTCCGCATTCAGGGCAGACAAAAACCCCTTGCTCCCTAGTCTTCTTCATAACAGGCTTGGCCGGTTCTTTAGTTTCTTTAGCCTCTTTGGTCTCCTGTTTAGATACGATAACCAACCGCTCTTTCAGTACCAAAGGCGCCTCACACTTTGGACAAGTCATGGCAGGCGCAAGAGTAACGCGGTGCGTCAGCCACTCTATTCCCCAAGACGAACATTCATGCAATAGCTTTACCATCCCGCCATGTGGTACTTTGTCGGGGTCGTATTCATCTGTCGTAACAAAACAAATGCGTCCGCAATTCGGGCATTTTACCAGTAAGCCTGCCCCTCTTTGTTTGTCATCCATGTTTTTCCCCTCCCATTCCCAATGTAGCCATAAACCTTTCGGTATTCTTCAGCACCCGTTCCTCCGCGGCTCCTGGCGTCAGATCGGCTTGTTCTGAGTCTGCATCAGGAATCGAGAACACAGCTCCTTTCGGTTCCTTCCAGAATCCTGTGCTTCGCTGCCCCCTGAACATCAAAAAGGCTCCCAGCAAAACAGAGACAAGACAGAGAATCACAGCACCCACCATTGCAACAAACATCCAGACGATATTGATCATGCTTTCCCTCCTTTTGCAAGAATAACCTTCTTTTCCGCTTTTGTCTCCTCTTCTGTCGGACGCAACGGTATCACCTGACCGCAGTTCAGACAGACAAACCCTGCCGGGTGCATGGCTGTTTCCGGCATCCCCGTGGGCGAAAGCAACGCAGGGATAATCCTCAAAAACAATGCGTCCTTTGAGAAGATTCGCCCGCCGCAGTGCGGACATACCCTCTCTTTAAGATTATCCCATTCCGTGTTAACATTAAACTGCTTTTCCAATCCTAACTGCCTTCTTCGTATGGCTTCTCCCATTATTTATCCCTTTCTTAATCTCAAGGCAATCCAGAATGCAGGACATAACTTTCCTCCACGCTGAAAGCGTTTTCCCTCGATTGATCAAGCCAGAGCATCCGCATCAGGAGCGAATGAACCAGTCCACCCATCGCTGTTACTACCGGATCGTCCCTGGTAAATTCCCTCAATCTCGTCTTCAGAATCTCACATCCTCCATGATAAAATCTGGGCATCGGCTCAGTGCGTGTCTGTGATAAACAAGAATACATCGGTTTCGGCACAAACACCGAGCGAAGGGAACGGAGATAGATATCGAATCTCAGCGTATCGTAGAAATCGTGTGGAGGCGCAATCAGCATGGCCGCTTTCTCTCCACCTTTTTTAATCAGCCTCTCATTGAACATAGCCAGTGTGGCAATGAACCGATCCGGGTCTCCGAACAGAGTGGTCAATAGCTCCGGGGTGAGGCCAAAGCCCCACTTCTCACGCATCACCAGCCACTTTTCAATAAGGCTTGGAACGTCCTTATCCTGATCTTCATCGAGCAATTGAAATACCGCATCTTCGGGGTTAAGCGCGTCATTTTTCAACCGCACAACTCCCACAACGGCGATATACCCGGGCCTAGCATCCTTGTCATCCTGTTCCTTCTTTTGGACGCTGGGCCAGCCAATGCATCCACACAGATCGTAGTAATCCTGCCCGGTTTCGATATTGGTATAATAGTACGGCCGTTCAATCATCGGCCTCCCGGTCAGAATGGCCTCATCGATCCGTGCTTGCAGGGTCTCGATAGGATACGGATGGGTTATGAGTTTAATTTTGGACATCATTTTCATACGGAAAATCCACCATCGTTGCTCCGCTGAACAGACCTTCAGACATTAGGTCTGTCATAGCCCACACCAAAGCATCCAGTCTATTGGGGGACGCATCACCAGGCAAATATAGACAAAGCTCATCCTCCAGAGCCGGGAATGATCCAACGTGATGAACCAGACCTCGTTCATATTTTGCCGCTACCGGCTCCGCCCGAACCAGCTTTCCTCTTGCCGCATGCACCAACCGAACCGGAACGCTCTTATCCGCCTGCTTGAGTGTCAGAGTAACCATTTCACCGCCCTGATTTTTTTCGGCGATGATGAGATTTGCCTTATATCTATGGTACGCATCCACAGCGGCTTGTGCCCAAGTCAGCGGCGAGCCCTGTACCGTACAATCCTCCAGCACATACCCATGATCTCCTGCTCTACCGGCGACAATAATCCCTGCCGCATCGCCCTCACCCGAAACGGAGGGATCAACAGCGACGACAACCTTGTCCAATTCCGGGCATACCTGCACCCGATTATCGTCCAGGATTTTACGATTCCACAGTGCTCCCGGCGCCTCATCAATGTCCTCGGCCAGTATCTCCATCCTGTAAGCTAGGGATGTCATATCGTGTGTGATCTCCGC
>DYKH01000836.1 GCA_020722685.1 Caldithrix sp.
AGGATGGCGAGGGTGACCAGCGGATGCTTCGCAAAGCGGATAAGCGGATGGAGGGTCGCGTGCGGGGGAATCCGCTTATCCGCTATTTTATCCGTTGGTCAGTTTGTGGGGCGTGGTGGGCGCCTTTGGTGGGGGAGGAACCGTCCACGAATACCCTTCGGGTACGATGTGGGGTCACGAATATTCGAATAGCGACGGCGCGCGTTCGGGTATTCGTGGAAGGTCTTACATCGTACTCGAAGAGTATTCGTGGATGGTTGTCGTAGGTCATTGGATGTTGTTTGTGGAAAGAAAATCGCCTTAATAACAAAATCCCGAAGCGCTTACGCAAGACTTCGGAGCTCTTATCGGTTCATGCTTTCACCGCTTCAATGGCATTGAACCACAGTTCGGATTCGCTCAAATCCACTTTGTCGTTCCATGAGATGCCGTATCCACCCGCGTCCACTTTGACTTGCTTGAAGAAGACTCCGTTTTCCAAAGCCATGAATGGCTCGAACTTTTCGATCAGCGGTTTGCAGTCGTAGATTTTGTCAACGCCGTTGGCGAACTGGACGAGCAATTTTTTATCGTCCAGCGGCTGTACGGATAAGATTTTCGGGGCGTCCATTTTCTACTCCAATCCGGGCAGTTGCTTGAACTCGTTGGTGTTCCACATGCGAAGGAGTTCATCCTTGTATTCGGTTGCCCAATCTTTGACCAATTTGTGCGCGCGCGAGGGCAGATCGCCTTCCATCATTTCCAGAGTCTGGATGTTGAAAACCGCGTTGTATTCGCCATAAACCGCGTGGAAGTGTGGAACTCCATGCTCGCTTTGGCTGAAATACATTTTGATGACTATTCCGTAGAAACGTGCGATGACTGGCATGCGTACCTTCTTTCAACGATATTTTACTCCGAATCGATTTGCAAAACGCCGCGCTTATTCGATTTTCTTTTCTGCTTGGAGGGAGGCTTGGTCACGCATTGTCTTAACCTTGATTTTCTTGATGGAAGGATGGCAAGGGTGACCAGCGGATGGGAAGCGGATGGAGGGTCGCGCGCGGGGGAATCCGCTTACACCGCACCTGCGGTGGGTGCAGGT
>DYKH01000248.1 GCA_020722685.1 Caldithrix sp.
CGTCCATTAACCACATCTTGAACGGGTTCTGGTGGGCGGGCGTCAGGCCGCGCACTGAGTCGGCTTTGGGGTGTTCGAGCAGGATGCGCACGGCGCGGTCAACCAGGTCGGGAGGACGCAGGGGGGTGGTGGGGCGCAGGTGAACAACCGCTTCGGGGCGGTAGCCCTCACGCTGGGCCAACCATGTCAGGGCGTGCTGAAAGACCGGCAGATCAGGGACACGGTCGCCGGCCAGTTCAACGGGACGCAGGAAGGGAGTCTCGGCCCCGAACCGGCGGGCTGTTTCCGCGATCTCTTCATCATCCGTGCTGACGATGAGGCGCGTTACCGTCTCGGCCTGCAACGCGGCGGCGATGCTGTAGGCGATGAGCGGGTATCCGGCAAAGGGACGGATGTTCTTGCGCGGGATGCCCTTTGAGCCGCCGCGCGCCGGGATGAGAGCGAGGACTTCAGGTTTGGACATCATGGGATTCGTAAATGCTCCTGAAGAAAATTCAAACCTAAGATCAGCAATTCGAAATAAACGCTATAAATCTTCCGAGGACGGTACTTCCACGTCGATGAACCGCTTTTGTCGGGGCGTTAACCAGAATGCTTCTTTTCTTAGTTCGGCGATAAAAAGTTTGGCGCTATGGCCTTTTCCAAAGTGAAGACTCGGTTTGACCGACCGCGGAAGGTTTCGAAAAGCTGTCAGAATATCATTCTTTTTACTGTTCACGTTGAAGATCGAAGCGTAGTTATACCGATTTAACTGACGCGTTCCGATATTAACGGTTGGCACGCCATACACCGGCGCTTCTCGAATCCCGGCGCTTGAATTTCCTGCAATTGCCCGTGCGTTCTTAAGCAAAGAAAGGAAATATTCGAACCGCATGGATGGAATCATGCGAACGCGGGGATTCCCCGCCAGGCGTTCCAATTCGTGGATGATGATATCTGCGCCCAGGTCGTTATTGGGATAGATAACAACGTAATTCAACCCCGACTCGATCACAGCATCTACAACTTCTCGAATCTGGACAGTAAGGTCATTGATCTCGGTTGTTACCGGATGGTAAATGAGAATAATATACTCTTCGAACGGTATATCATACTTGCTTCTCACCGAAGTGATCTCTGGCAGTTGGTCGGATAACATAACATCGATATCTGGTGAACCGATGACGAATATCGATTCGTTCATTTCTCCCATTTGCATCAAGCGGTTGCGCGCTTCATCGTTGGAAACAAAATGAATATGGGAAAGTTTGGTGATCGAATGACGAAGTAAATCGTCGATCGTGCCGGAGAGTTCCCCGCCTTCTATATGGGCGACAAGAATATTGTTCAACGCTCCAACGATGGCGCCCGCCATTGCTTCGACACGGTCTCCGTGTACGACGATCAGGTCTGGACGATATTCACGGACGTAATAAGCCAAACCCTGGATCGTATTGGCCAGAACCAGATCCATCTGGGATGTTATCGCGCTATCCTGGTTGATAAACGAGTAGATGTTGTCAAACCCTGCCTTGCGAATCTCGTTCACCGTCAGGCCGTAGACAAATAGCATGTGCATACCGGTGACGAAAATATAGTAATCGAAATCATCAGATTCTTTTATCTGCTGTATAAGCGGCTTGATCTTGCCAAAATCAGCACGCGTCCCGGTAACAAATAATATCTTCTTGCGCTCTTTTTCCGCGGCCATTTTTCCATTCCCTACTTTACGTCATCCCATTTGAGTTGCGTATTATTTGGAATGTTTCTGCAGACAGTCTTCCCGATCAGGCTGTTAAAATGAACTGCCTTAATCTCTCCGGTTCCGGGGCGTTTGACCCAGATGTTGTCACGTGTGAGTGTCTCACCAGCTGCAATGTCACGAATAGCAACCACGCAGGCATAGGCAAAATCAATTGTGGGCTGTTCTTCCGGAAGGATGTCCTTGGTGCCATGCAATGCCTGGAAAATGGCCTTGGATCCTTCCACCAGTTCCTTCAACTCGCGCGGATCGATCGAAATGGGAATATCTGGTCCGGGCCAGGTTTTATCAGATGTGAAGTGTTTTTCCAAAATACGCGCCCCGAGGGCAACAGAAGCAAAACAAGTATAGTTGCCCAACGAATGGTCGCTCAAGCCGAGGACCGCGTTCGGGAATTTTTTTGCCATGCTTTCCAATGCTCCGAGACGGACCTTGTCGTAAGGAGTAGGGTACATGGATGTACAGTGCATCAGCGCGTACGGCACTCCGGCATCTTCAAGGATCTTGATGGCCGGTTGAATTGAATCGAGGTCGTTCATCCCCGTACTGAGGATGACCGGTTTGTCAAAGGATGCAATATGTGCAATCAGCGGGTAATTATTACATTCCCCGGAACCAATCTTGTAGGCGACCACATCCATCTTGTGCAAACGGTCCGCCGCAGCGCGCGAGAACGGGGTGCAGAGGTAGATCATCTCCTTCGACTCAACGTATTTCTTGAGCTTTATCTCTTCATCTTCGCTCAACGCGCAGCGTGTCATGATATCCCAAATGGACTCAGTAGCGTTTGCCGGGATCACGTTATTGGGAATCATCTCATCTTCGACCACATGAGACTGGAATTTGACACATTCACAACCTGCCAAGAAAGCATCATCCACCATCTGAATGGCTTTTTCAAAACTGCCTTCGTGGTTGATCCCAATCTCAGCAATTACAAGGGGTGGGTGGTTTTCTCCCACCCAACGATCAGCAATACGGAATTCTTTGGCCATAGTCTGCTCCTTGCAATTTACCAGATCGTCCAGCCGCCATCCACGATGAGGTTGTGGCCATTGCAGTACGTGGATGCGTCCGAAGCAAGGTAAACAATGGCGCCGCGCAGCTCTTCCTTGCGTTCCATGCGCCCCATCGGGTTAAGATTAGAGAAACGTTCCACAAACAATTCATTATGATTATTGAACACGCCGCCGGGAGTAATAGAGTTGACACGGATTCCTTTTTCGCCCCAAAGACCGGCCAGGTAGCGCGTGAGCGCAAGCACACCAGCCTTGCTGACAGAATAAGCGACCGGTTGGTTAATCCCAGTTCCCGGGTACATTTTGTGGTTGGGACTGACCACCCCGTAGAGGGAAGCCAAGTTAATGATGCTTCCTTGCCCTTGCTCAAGCATTTGCTTGCCAATGATCTGACAGCCCAAGAAGGAGCCAGTCAAATTAACTTTCAATATCTGGTCCCAATCTTCAAGGGGAAACTCGGTAAAAGGCGCAGAGAAATTCGCCGACCGGGATTGGTTGGTGAAAGCAGCATTATTGATCAATACATCCACCCGTCCGAACTGAGAACGCACCTGATGGAGCAGGGCTTCCCAATCCGCAATCTGGGTGACATCGCAACGAACTGCCATGGCGGGTAACCCTGTCCGGGCAGTGATGGCATGGGTGCGTTCTTGAATCACATCTAGATTCAGGTCAGTAAGAACAACGGTTGCGCCAAAATCGCTTAGAGCAATCGCATGTTGCTCGCCAAGCAAGCCAGCGGCCCCTGTAATGACTGCCACTTTCCCATCCAAACGAAACAGATCCTGCGTATTCTTGATTTCTGGCATTTCCATAGTACTATACACTCCTCTTTTGCCTCTCTTTTTGTTCCATCAGGAATTCCACAAAACGGAAATCAATTTCCGTGTCAATATCCACTGCCCGTTCACGCGGCAGGACACTAATCTTCATCTTGGATAAGGCCCAATGCTCAAATTTCCAGAGAGCATCGCGACGGATAGCATATACCGCTGGCGAGAGGCCATACACTTCAGGTGCTGCCTGGCGGTGGGTGATCGGTACTGCCAACGGTTTACTCACCCTGGCATAACCGTTTGAGTCTACTTCAACCATGTTAAAGTATGGATTTCGGTCCGGGATATAGGCAGTTACCACCACATCCGCATCGCTTTCCAACAATATCCGGATGCAACGAGA
The DNA here is from genome assembly GCA_020722685.1 of Caldithrix sp. Next base: position 3,940 of record DYKH01000248.1, read on the forward strand.
AATATCCTCCGGTTGACGCAACGGAACACCTGTATCAAGATCCGCCAGAACTTCAACACGGCAATTATCAAGTGATTCTAGCGTTTCCACAAGATGCCGGAAAACATCCCATTTCGAAGAATCGTCTTGCGCCAGATGAACGGGACGCAGAAATGGCACCTCTGCTCCAGCTTGGCGCGCTACGCGGGCAATTTCTTCATCATCTGTGGAGACAACTACCCGGTCTAGGTCAGGACAGGCACGTGCGCACTCAATCGTGTGTACAATAAGTGGTTTCCCGGCCAGTGGACGCAGGTTTTTCCGAGGAACACCTTTGGAGCCACCCCGGGCACAAATCGAACCCACTACATACGTTCCATTGTTCATCACAGGTAGATCACCTTTCCTAGTTTCTTGGACTCTTTAGCGGCCAGGGCGATACGCAAAGAACAACTTCCATCAACCAAGTTGACTTCAGGTATGGCATCGCCGCATAAACATGCTAAAAAGTGCCGCATTTCGGCCAAGAAACGGTCATTGCGCCGGACACCAGCATAGGAGAACTCATGCCAGGCTTTATCACTTGCTAGATACCAAGCAACCTTCTGGGTAACCAGGTCCCAGTAAATGGTTCCCTCCTCACCGATCACCCGGCAGGTGCGCGAAATGGTCCGCTGCACATAATCTAAATGGATCATGCCAATCGCGCCGTTCACGAAACGTATCAAAATGCCAGCCGTATCTTCGGTTTCAATCTCCAGGCTGCTCACATGACCATTCAAGCTGACGACTTCCTTTGCCTCTCCCACCAACCAACGCACATAGTCGATCTCGTGGATCAGGTCAAGGATAACTCCTCCGCCAGTAGCGGCGCGGGCGCTGACTCCCAACCGGTAATCCTCCCATGGGTGCCAATCCGGTAGGTATTGACCGACCTGCGCTTGAATAGCTGTAATGCGACCGATGACGCCGCTCAGGATGAGTTCGCGCGCCTTGCGCAATCCCGGATCGAAATGCATATCGAACCCAACCAGGCCGATAATCTGCCGCGCTTCCGCGGCATCCAGCAATGACTGGACATTATCCCATGTATGCGACAAGGGCTTCTCTATGAACAAATGACAACCGGCTTCGACAGCAGGCAAAGCCACGTCCAGATGATGGGCAGTGGGATTGCTGACAATAACGGCATCTGGTCTTTGGTCCAAGGCGTCTTTGAGGCAGGTGAAAACCGGTAAATGTGGCGCTTCCTCCACTGGTTCGTTCTTTGTTCGAAGAAGCAAAATATCTTCCACGCCCAGTGTAAGCAGGTTCCGCAGATGACGTTGACCAATGGAGCCGAGTCCGGCGATGAGGATACGTGGCATCATTTCTTCAGGAGAGAAAGCAGGTAATCAGCGGTTCTTGCAGTTGCCTCACCTGCCTCGAGGTAGGTCAGTTCCTGCTGGATGAATCTACGTCGTCCAGCGGAATCAAGGGTCGGATCCAAAAGGTAGGCGTTCAAATGAGCAATCATATCTTCCGGCGTGAATGCAGTGCGGGCCGCTCCGCATTCAATGACTCGCTTGGCAGTGGGCCAACCGGGGATCTCCGAAAGAGGAATCCAGAAATGTTCCGGCCATCCTACGGGAGTGTTAATACAAGCACTGACGACCGGCTTATCGTAAATGGCAGCCTCTAGTACCATGGTCGAGTAAATGGAGATCATAACATCACAGTGGGCCAGCATGGAGGCTTTCTCCTCAAAGTCTTCACCGGAGTAGCGCAGAACCTTCCCTGCCAAGGGACGTGGTGCCACCACATGAATATCGGGGTAGCGTTTTGCCAGTTCGTAGATGGCTTCCCGTTCCTGGGCGTAACGTTCCACATCTCGGAAATGGTTCGGGTGCAGGCGGACCAGCAACTGGGAAGGCATTTTCAAACTACCACTGGACACTATTTTTGCCAGAAGTTCGATGAGATGCAAGTTGGGCGTAATGCTCAAGGCAGTTGCTACGTAGGAAAGCAGTTTTTTATTGGGATCAAGGCCATGCAGTTTAAAGTATTCCAAGCGCGGCATGATCCACTTTTTGGAAAGATAGTTATCGTAAAGCGGCATTCCGCCAATATGGATACGGTCCAGTGGGAAGTCAATCCCAGCATTCAACTCCCATTCATGGATTTTCGACCACACATTAACATAGTCCACATATGCGCCCGGCAAGCCGTTAGCAGATGGGTTATCCCAGCCAAGGGTGAATACCGCGGTCGGGACTTTATGCCGGTTGGCTTCTCGCAGGAAATACCGGTCAATACGCCAGCCGCACGTGCTGGATAAAGCCATATCCGGCTTGTATTTTTCGAAGAGGTCACTATAGATATCGGGCGTCAACAATTTATTCTGGATGTACATAAAGAACCGGCGCGCCAGGCGTGAAGAACGCAAAACAAAAATGACCGGTTGGGCCATCTGCAAGGCCAGTTTCCAGCGGCCGCGCGCCTCGGTAAGTTTTCGGCGGCGATGGGTATCCACATACGTCAAGGGAATACGCGGTGAAGCGCTCGCCCCGCGGATATACTCGAAAAGTTCCTGCAACCGGCTAAAATGGGTTTTCTGGTACTTGAGCAAGCGGTCTTCGCGCAGGCTTTCGAAGATCGTGTTGGGAAGATAACCGAAATCTGCCTGCATCTTGGGCAACAGGTCGTCTTGAACCAGGAAAACCAGGCGAATATTTTTCTCGCACAATTTTTTGGCCAGATCGGTGTAGAGCATGTAGGCAAGCGCCAAACCATGATCGATGGCTATCAGGAAAGTTTTCATACATCAATCCACATTGTAAAAATACAGGCGAAAGATGCGGTTGTTAAGCCAGAGCAGGAAGTGGCGAATGCC
>DYKH01000837.1 GCA_020722685.1 Caldithrix sp.
TATGGCAAAGGCAAAGTTTGAGCGAACCAAGCCGCATGTGAATATTGGGACGATTGGTCATGTGGACCATGGGAAGACGGCTTTGACCTCGGCGATTACCAGGGCTTTGGAGAATAAAAAGCTTGCCAAATTTGTCAGTTATGATGAGGTGGCGAAGGCTTCAGAGTCTCAAGGTCGTCGGGATGCGACGAAGATTTTGACGATTGCGATTGCGCATGTGGAGTATGAGACGGATAAGCGTCATTATGCTCATATTGATTGTCCTGGGCATGCGGATTATATCAAGAATATGATTACGGGTGCGGCGCAGATGGATGGTGCGATATTGGTGGTGAGTGCGGTGGATGGTCCGATGCCGCAGACGCGTGAGCATATTCTATTAGCGCGGCAGGTGAATGTGCCGGCGATTGTGGTATTTATCAACAAGGTGGATGCGGTTACGGATCCGGAGATTTTAGATTTAGTGGAGTTAGAGGTGCGGGAGTTATTGACGAAGTATCAGTTTCCGGGTGAGGAGACGCCGGTGATTCGGGGTAGTGCGTTAAAGGCGATGCAGGCTACGGGTGGTGTTGATGATCCGGCATACAAGTGTATTTGGGAGTTATTGGATGCGGTGGATCGGTTTATTCCGACGCCGGTGCGTGAGGTAGACAAGCCGTTTTTGTTGGCGATTGAGGATATTTTTTCGATTACGGGTCGTGGGACTGTGGTGACGGGTCGTGTGGAGCGGGGTCGGTTATTGCCGGGTGAGGAGGTTGAGATTGTGGGTTTTGGTAAGCAGTTTAAGACCGTGGCGACTTCTTTGGAGATGTTTCGTAAGACTTTGGATAGTGCTGATGCGGGTGATAATGTTGGGATATTGTTGCGGGGAGTGGCTAAGGATGAGGTATTTCGTGGGATGGTGGTGAGTAAGCCTGGTACGATTCATCCGCATCATAAGTTTAATGCTGAGGTTTATGTGTTAAAGAAAGAGGAGGGTGGTCGGCATACGCCGTTTTTCAATGGTTACCGGCCGCAGTTTTATATGCGGACTACGGATGTGACCGGGGTGGTGAAGTTGCCTGAGGGTGTGGAGATGGTGAT
>DYKH01000838.1 GCA_020722685.1 Caldithrix sp.
GATCTGCGTGGTCGGGTGCGCTATACCCTGGTGGAGGGGCGGGTGGTGTTTCGGGGTTGAGGATGTTTGTGCCAAAACTCCTGGCGGTCTAAGATGACTGCCTGTAGTGGTCTTGTGGAAAGGGTCATGAATATTAACGTCTCAGAATTCAAAGCCAGCTGTTTGAAACTGATTGACGAAGTCGCTACAACGCACGAGCCTTTGGTCATCGGCAAGCGCGGCAAACCCTTGGTCAAATTGGTTCCTATCGTCGATGAAACGCCAAAAAGCATGTTTGGTTATATGAAGGGCACCGTCACGATCCATGGTGATATCCTCGCCCCTCTGGACGAGCTGTGGTCTGCGGAAAATGGCGATGAAGATGATCTCTACACCAGCTTGCGACCCGGCGGCGGCAAAAAATGAGCGATGCTTTACGCTTGATATGCACGCCTGGGTCTGGTACGCAGAAGGCACCAAGGAGCAATTACCATCTGCCGTACTGGCTGCCATTGAGGTCTGCATCTAGTCACGGCTGACCGCAAAATCAGAGAGTACGGTAAGGTCGGCAACGCTCAAATACTGGCCATCTGACATAGAGGAGAAGCACTTAAAAACCTTTTGTCTGGACCCCTCCGGCCCCTGGGCCTGTTTCGCCCGGCCGGATATTAGGAGGATGCCCATGTCCGAACTCCACTTTATCGTTGAAGAAGCTCCAGAAGGTGGCTTCATAGCCCGAGCTGTTGGTATGGACATTTTTACCGAGGCTGATGACCTGCCCGCGTTACATGCGCAGGTGTGGGATGCAGTGCACTGCCATTTTGAGGACGCGCTCTATTCATTGGATAATATCGCCCTGCTAATAAGTCGGGCGTGGATTGAAACATGTGGTTCTGGGCGCCCGACACCAGATTGGATGGCTCTAGTTTGTCGTAAATGATCCAGGGTATCCTGCACGGAGGTAACCCGATCGGTATCACTCCGACAACTTGATTTTTTATATTATTTTCATGCAACTTAAGCATATTAAGGCTTCGCGTAAGCTTTCGTTCCATTGGACTTCAGACATCATTCATGTTGCGTCGTATCTTATGGATGCTG
>DYKH01000839.1 GCA_020722685.1 Caldithrix sp.
TCGGTTGCAGGCGACGCGGCTTCGCCGCCGGCTGGCGGAGGGGAAACGCGCACAACCAAGTCTGCTCTCGAAGGTTCTGCGCCGCACCCGCCGCGCAGCTTAAGCCAAGCCGTTGGGCGGCAGCAGGCACGGCAAAGAAATCTGCGTTGGCCGAAAGCAGTCCGCTCTTGAAAGCGAAAGATTTTTGGTTATGGGGCAGCCTGTAACATAAAAGACAGCGTTGACATAACCAATATAATAGTTATAATTATAGTCAATGTCACCGAAACAACTATACTTTCTAAAATTTGCGCCAGAAGCAATCGGGCACTTGGATTGGATAGAGCGGAAATGCCACAATCTGATCCGCCAAACGCTTCAAGAGCAGCTTATCCATACTCCCGATATCGAAACTCGTAACCGTAAAACATTAGATCAGCCAGCTCCCTACGGCGCAACATGGGAATTGCGATTGGGGCCAAATAATCGCTATCGGGTATTGTACGAAATAGACACGGAACATGGCGAAGTGTGGATATTGGCGATTGGCATAAAAGAAGGCAATCGACTATTTATCGGTGGCGAGGAGTATACAGGATGAGGATCGCATCGTTAGCGGATGTAAAGACACATTTGAGTGCGTATGTAGATCAGTGCATAGCAGAAGGGCCAATCGTCATCACACGCAACGGAAAAGCCGCCGCCGTTCTCATTGCTCCCACCGATGATGAAGACCTGGAAAATCTTATGTTAGCGCGTTCACCGCGTTTTCAAGCGCTGTTAGAGAAGTCGCGGCGTAGTCTGCAAGAAGGAAAGGGTTTGTCGGAAGAAGAGTTTTGGGCAGCGGTAGAGCAACGCCAGGTAGTGTCGAGGTAAGGCGGTGGAGCATAGCTCTACCAGGGCGCACAAGTTGCCTGGTGTTGCGGCGGCCGCCCAACACCGGTTGCAGGCGACGCGGCTACGCCGTCTCCTGGCGGAGGGGAAACGCGCACGAACAGGTCTGCTCTCGAAGGTTCTGCGCCGCACCCGCCGCGCGCCTGAACCCAGGCCGTTAGGCGGCGTCGGCGCAGTCGTAAGGCTGTGGAATCAGAGCATAAAAGC
>DYKH01000840.1 GCA_020722685.1 Caldithrix sp.
GCTGCCCGGTTTTCCTTGGCGATGTGAAAGAACAACTGCATATCGGCTTTGAAGACCCGGCTGAGGCGACAGGTACAGAGGAAGAAGTACTTGCGGTCTTTCGCCGGGTACGTGATGAGATTCGAGAGGAATTTACCCGTTTTGTTGCGGAGCGTTTATGACCCTGATTCTGTACGCTGGAGGCATGACCTTATGGTAACAATCGAGTTGCAATACTTTGACGGTTGCCCCAATGCGGCTGCTGCTCTGGAGCTGGTCAATCGGTACCGACAAGAACATCCGCACCTAGCGATCACCGTAGTTCAAGTTCAAGATGATGAGCAGGCCGTCAGGATTGGCTTTCGTGGCTCGCCGACGATTCTCATCAATGGCCGAGACTGGTTCGATATGCCGCTTCCCGATCAGCCGCATCTGGCGTGTCGGTTTTGTCCCGCCGGGATTCCGTCGCTTGAGCTTTTTTCAGAAATGGTAAGAAAGATGACGTCAATTTAAGAACAGTAGTTTGGCCAATTCGGAATTTTGGAGCGTAGGAGACGTCTCCAGACGTCGATTTTAATGCATATTGTGATCGGACTCAGAGAGTCTTCCTGGGAATTGTATCGAGCCGGAAGTTGCCGAGCTACTGCTCAAGAATGCTTTCTAAAATAGGAGGAGAGATGAAACTTGAGCACTTGCCGTTGTTTTTGATTTTTCCCATTTTCATGATTGGCTGCAATCCAGATTCAGAAGGCAAAACGGCTGTAAAGGACAAAAGCGCTCAAAAAATCGTTGGGACTACAAAGGCCAAAGTAACCTTCGTTGAGTTGGGCTCAGTGAATTGTATTCCCTGTCGAGCCATGCAGCCGGTGATGAAGGCGCTCGAAAAAGAATACGGCCCCCAGCTTGAAATCATCTTCTATGACGTTTGGCAGCCGGAGCAAAGGCATTACGCGCAGCAATATCATATTCGCGTTATCCCTACTCAAGTCTTTTTGGATGAAAAGGGCGAAGAGTTCCATCGCCATGAAGGTTTCTATCCCAAAGAGGAGATCGAAAAGCTGCTGCTGGAAAAGAAATTGAAAAAAAAAGAGCGCAGCTTCC
>DYKH01000841.1 GCA_020722685.1 Caldithrix sp.
GATCCTTTCATGGGCGCTCGAGTGGCATTGTCGTGGCCTCCTTTGTTTGCCGCTTTCTTGCATCGGCTGATGCTCCGACTCGGCACACGGCAGCATGCGGAATGGGCTCATCAGAGATTGTGCGAGGCTGCGGTGTTGGCGTGTGTACGGGCGACAAAGCCGTCCGTGATAAATCTGCACAACATTCATTATAACATGACATTTAATCTTCTTCACAAACTGCCGAGGCGGATTCCCGTAGTCTGGACACTTCACGATATCTGGCCGCTTACAGGATTAGGTACACATTGCCTTGATTGCGCAAATGATGAAAAAGAATGGATAGAGTTTTGCTACCATGGAAATGACTCGGCTGATGTTTCTTTAGGTTCTGCTCGCGAATGGACCCGGCGACGCAGATTCTATGCGGAACGTGGCTCCTCGCTGGCTTTTGTCGCGCCTTCAGAATGGCTTGTCGGAGCGACTCGGCAAAGGTTGGCGGACGTTCATACAGTGAAAAAGATACCAAATCTCATTCCTCTCTCGACCTTCAGGCCTCTTACGGGCCGAGAGGGGCTGAGGATGTCTCTCGGGTTTGGCGAAGAGCCCGTGTTGCTTGCGGTTGGCGACTTTTCTGCGTCGTTCATCAAAGGCGCCGATATTTTGCAAGAGCTTCTGTTGCATGTGCGACGCAGATTTCCCAATGCCAGACTGGTCGTAATTGGTCGCTGGCCTAAAACGGGAGATTCACAAATGGCCGTTGATTTCAGGGGATCATTCAGAGACGAGGCGTTACTGAATCTCTATTATAATGCAGCCGATCTGCTTGTTGTCCCTTCAAGAATAGAGAACTTTCCCAACGTTCTTCTTGAATCAGCAGCTTCCGGCCTGCCTGCCGTGGCTTTTCCTGTCGGAGGTTGTGCCGAAATCATTTCGCCACGGCGCACAGGCCTGCTTGCATCCACTGTTTCTCCCGCTGCTCTGGCTGATTCTGTTTGTGATTTTCTGTCACTATCCCTTGCCGAACGGGAAAAAATGCGTGAAGCAAGCCGCGCTCTTGCCGAAGAAAAATACGACCCAAATATACAGGCCAAAGCCTA
>DYKH01000249.1:0-5161 GCA_020722685.1 Caldithrix sp.
GTGCTCGACCCGACCTGCGGTTCCGGCACCACCGCCACCGTGGCCGAGCAATGGGGTCGTCGCTGGATCACCATTGACACCTCGCGCGTGGCACTGGCGCTGGCGCGTGCGCGCATCATGGGTGCGAAGTACCCCTTTTACCTGCTGGCCGATTCGCGTGAAGGCCAGCTCAAGGAAGCCGAAGTCAGCCGCACTGCGCCGAGTTCGCAGCCGGTGCAGGGCAATATCCGCCACGGCTTCGTGTATGAGCGCGTGCCGCACATCACGCTCAAGTCCATCGCCAATAACGCCGAAATTGATGTGATTTGGGACAAATGGCAGGCGAAGCTGGAGCCACTGCGCGAGCAACTCAATACAGCCTTGGGTAAATCATGGCAGGAATGGGAAATTCCCCGCGAGCTTCCAAAATCCGTTCGCCCTGAGCCTGTCGAAGGGCGTGCTTCGACAAGCTCAGCACAAACGGCAGAAGAGATTCACCGGGACTGGTGGCAGGCGCGCATTGCTCGGCAGCAGGAAATCGACAAATCCATCGCCGCCAAAGCCGAGTTTGAATACCTCTTTGATAAGCCGTACCTCGATAAGAAAAAAGTCCGCGTGGCCGGCCCGTTTACCGTGGAAAGCATCAGCCCGCATCGCGTGTTGGGCGTGGATGAAAACGATGAGCTAATCGACCCCAACACCCGACAAGACCATGCCGGTAGCGACGGCGAAGAGCAAAACTTTGTGCAGATGATTCTGGAAAATCTGCAAACCGCTGGCGTGCAACAAGCGCACAAAGAAGACAAAATCAACTTCACCGCCCTCACACCTTGGCCGGGCGATTTAATCTGCGCCGAAGGCCGCTATGTGGAAGGCGAGCAAGAAAAACGCGCCGGCATTTTTATCGGCTCCGAATTCGGCACCGTCTCCCGCCTTGATCTCGTCAGTGCCGCGCGTGAGGCCGGGGATGCTGGTTTTGATGTGCTGATTACCTGCGCCTTTAACTACGACGCGCAATCGGCTGATTTTGAAAAACTCGGACGTATTCCCGTACTCAAAGCCCGCATGAATGCCGATTTGCACATGGCCAACGATTTGAAAAATACCGGCAAAGGCAATCTGTTTGTGATTTTCGGCGAGCCTGACATCGACATCCTGCCCGCCGAAAACGAGCAGATTCAAGTCAAGGTCAATGGGGTGGACGTGTTCAAACCCCAAACCGGCGAAGTAGTCAGCGACTCCGCCGACGGCATCGCCTGCTGGTTCATCGACACCGACTACAACATGGAAAGCTTCTTCGTGCGCCACGCCTATTTCCTAGGTGCCAACGACCCCTACAAGGCATTGAGAACCACACTGAAAGCCGAGATCAACGCCGAAGCTTGGGAATCTCTAAACAGCGACACCTCCCGCCCATTCGACAAGCCTAAGTCTGGGCGTATCGCGGTTAAGGTCATCAATCATCTTGGGGACGAGGTGATGAAGGTGTTTAAGGTCTCATGATTTCATCCACGCCATTGCCAGTCCGGAGTATCCTTGGGCGTACTTTGTTCCTCTTTCTCCGCTCGCTTTCATGATTCTCATGCACGTGCGCTTTATTAAAAACGAGTGAATTTAATCTGCCGGAGTTTTTGCGCATTGCGCTATCGGGCAAAACACCAAGCTGAGCAAGATAAACCATTCGCTTGCCCATCGACGATTTATCTAGCCGCATTAAATCCTCAAGCAGGTCAGGGGATAAATCCTTTTGAACTGTAGAAAACACTCGAAACGAGGAAGATATTTTAGTTCACCAGTCCATAAGCGTAAAACCCACGAGCATTTGAAAGAACCGATTCCTCAGCAAGAATTATGTTCGCATTTGGAAACGCACCCGTGACCGAGGCAAGATAGTATTTAGCACCACCGCCGGTAATCAAAACGCTGTTTACACCGCCACTTTCCGTGCGCAGGGATTGCAGTAATGGCTTAATTGCATCAGACGAAACCCTACTAGACGCACTTTCAATATAGGGCGCGTATACAACCTCGGAATTGCCAACCAAAATGGTTTCTAGGCCGCGCTGAATAGCATCTTCAATATCTTCCTTCGGGATAATGCAGCCATATTCAGAGGCAATCATGGATGCAGCCTCATCCAAAATTACGGATGTTGCAAGCTTACTTGTTCCAGATGAATTCTTTTGAAACGTATTATTGCGCACGAGCGCCCAATCAACGCTAAAAAACCCAGGGTCAACAACCAACAAACGGGCGCGCAGCAAACGATCTAAATCCTTGGGCTCCTTTGTTTTCAAAACAAGATCCATGTACGCGCCTATGGGCTGTGGAATAACGATTACCTTCTTAACACTCACAGTGCGCTTAGGGGCAATCTGGTGCTCTCCTTTAAGCAGCTCCTCAAGACGTTTTCGTTGTCCATCATCAACAAACTGATCTACAGGCAGTCCGGTCACTAGAACATCAACAACATCAAATTTCATTCGTGAAAGCGCTGAATAAAAAAGTGCCTTATATTCCAAGGTTGATGGGTAATTTGAATGCAAAACCCGGTTCGATAATTCAAAGCGAGACGGGTTAACGCCGCACACCCATTTTTCACCATCAACCTCCAAAACCTGAACGGTAGATTTACTACCAATGCTCATTGGGTAGCTACTCGCTGGCCCAGCACCAGCAGGAAATACCATGCTGACTGGCTCAGTGGTAGCCTCGCCAAAAACCAACGTCACGTTTGAATATCCAATATCAAGGCTTACTACGTTTATTCAAACTCTCCAATTTTAGACAAAAAACAATCCATGGCAGCGCCTCATGGCTTTGCTGGTGAACTGCGTTTAGAATACACTGAGCCATGAAAAAAACCAACATCAAAGGCGGTTCTAATAGTGAGATGGGATTAGGCCAAGGAAGCATCCACTTGCAATTTTAGAAGGCGGTTCTAATAGTGAGATGGGATTAGGCCAAGGAAGCATCCACTTGCAATTATGTGAATATTGGGCGTCAGGCAATCGCCGTGTTGCGTTGATTTTTTAAGGCAGGGAGGATGTTCTAATAGTGAGATGGGATTAGGCCAAGGAAGCATCTACTTGCAATTTTAGCAGGCGGTTCTAATAGTGAGATGGGATTAGGCCAAGGAAGCGTCCACTTGCAATTATGTGAATATTGGGCGTCAGGCAATCGCCGTGTTGCGTTGATTTTTTAAGGCAGGGAGGATGTTCTAATAGTGAGATGGGATTAGGCCAAGGAAGAACCCACTTGCAATTTATATGCGCTCCGAACAACCACGGCTCGCATAGTGAAAAAATGCAAGTGGATACTTCCTTTTTATATGGTTAATAATGGTGCTATAGGAGGTGCCGAATGGGGTATGAAGAAAAGGTGCTTGCGATCTGTGATGAGTGGATGAGCGAGCTTGAAGAACGTGCAAACAACGTCGTGGCAAAACACCAGAGTGCGGTCAAGGCGAGGAGGGAGATAAGCAGCAAAACAACCGAGTGGTATCTGTACAACGTCAGGTCTCGAATGGTGAGCGGGAGTCTTCAAATACAATGGGTCAAAGCAAAGTGGATTAAAACCGAAGGAGAGCGCAAAAATAAACTGGTTGGTGAATATGTCAAACCATCAGTGAAATATGGGTACTATGAGAAAACATTCCGTGGCGCTTCTGACGAGGAATTACTAAAAATCATGGCGGCGGAAGAGAAGCTGTCAAAGATTAGGAAGCGAGCCAGGGTGGTTGGTTTAATTAGAAACGCAATCAAGCTGAACCAGAAGTCTGAAATCGAAGACCCCATCTAAGCAAAGGAAGCAACTGTGAATCAAGAAAACGGAATGGACGCCGGAATAATCAAGGCAATACTGCGGGTTAATGAGATTATGCACATGCTTAAAAGATCACCTGATTCCAGTATGGTAAGGCATGACTGCAAGACACACAGCCGAAGACCTAGATTCATACTCATTCAGGGAGGTAAGGCTTAATTATCCAAGAAGGATGGGCAACGCAGGTGGGTACTACCAAACACACCACCTGCAAATATCCTCACCAAGAAACCAACCACGATGACAGACATGGAAATCAACAATGAGGCAATGGAAATGCGACACACCTACCACATCCACTACCAGAAAAAACTAGGACAAGGTAAATATGCAGATGACGCAGGATGCGTAACTACGGAAAACAAGATTGAGTTCGAATCTGACATTCGTAACCTTGAGACTACATTAGCCAGGTATCATCGCGTTGATGAGGTTCGTATTTTGGCATGGGCACTACTGGCCGGACTTAACCGGGATGAATACAGCACCCAAACATCACAGGCCAATAATTCAGGCAATCATCCAAAAGCACTTACTGCTGATCAGAATTAAGATCGGATTTGTGTCCAAATGGGAAACGCAGCGGCCACAGCAACGCAGAGACCAGGTAGCACAAGAGAATCAGAGATTCAGACGCATTTTCACAGTGACCATACATGGTCTCATTGCGTCTATAGCCAATATAGGCTCCAATCGTCAGGTACAAGAAAAAGCAGGAGAGACCGGCAAACACCAAAATAGCGTCCGTAAAAAACATTGCGAACACCTCGGTTAAGAATCCATCTTAAAAAACCCAATACTTGGGAGCCGAAACGATTGTACATTCAAACCAACAAAACCAAGATACCGGCAGCACGCCGGTTTTCTATTGTCCGAAAAGAACAATATGACTTAACTCCAGCTACGCCCCTATTGGAAATAACCCATGGATGTCAAACAGCGTGCAAAACTGACCAGGAATCCGGGGGAAACAGCGTGCAAATTTTACCACCCCTGGTTGTGCCACACTCCGCCGTTTGGGCGGGGGTCATCCTGGAGTGCTTTGTATGGAAACCATCGGCAAGATTCGCCGTCGACATCACGTGGGCAAGGAGAGCATTAGCGCCATTGCCCGTTCCCTTAATCTCACGCGTAATACAGTCAAGAAGTACCTGAACGCCCAAGCCGAACCGGCCTATCAGCGATCGGATCAACCCAGGCCGCAACTCGGTTCGCATGTGGAACAGCTCGATCAATGGCTGATCTTCGATGCCGCCTTACCCAAGGCACAGCGTCGCAGTGCTCGCCGCTTGTTTGAGGGCTTGCAGGCCGAGGGCTATGCCGGGGCGTATGACAGCGTGCAGCGCCATGTGAAGGC
>DYKH01000249.1:5261-6747 GCA_020722685.1 Caldithrix sp.
GGGAGTGGTTGTTCACCCCAACGCCACGCTTTGCTGATTTCAAGGCATTGAACGCTTGGCTTGAGCAGCGTTGCCGCGAGTTGGCCGAACGGACGCATCCGGACAAGCAGGGCAGCATCGCCGAGGCGTGGGCAGCGGAGCGACCGGCACTGCGGCAGGTGAACATGCCGTTTGATGGCTATGTCGAACAACCGCTACGCGTGTCCAGTACCTGTCTGATTTCAGTGGATCGCAACCGCTACAGCGTACCTGCGGACTGGGCAGGCAAAGTCGTTTCAGTACGCATCAGCGCCACCCATGTGCGGGTCGCTGCCGAGGGGACGATGATTGCCGAACATGAGCGCCTGTTCGGGCGGGATCAGTTGGCCTGCCAGCCTTGGCATTATGTGCCGATCCTCGAAACCAAGCCCGGGGCCTTGCGGCATGGTCAGCCTTTTGTCGAGTGGCAACTTCCTCCATCCATTGAGACGGTACGCACGGCTTTGCTCAAGCAACCCAAGGGGGATCGGGCCTTCGCCGATCTGCTGCTGGCAGCACGTGAGTGGGGTCTGGAGGCGCTGGAGGTGGCCTGCCAGCTTGCCCTGGAACACGGGACACCCCAAGCCTCGGTAGTACTCAACGCGCTGCGCCGTCTGACCGAACCGACGCATCGTCCGAGCATGGATGTCCCCATCACCCTGATCTTGCATCACGAACCCGCCGCCAACTGTGGTCGTTACGACAGCCTGCTGGGAGGATGCCATGCGTGAGTCCAATCACCACAGTCGCCTCAACGCCCTGAAGCTGTACGGTATGGCCGAGGCATGGAGAGAGCTGCAAGCGGAATCGTCAAGACAAGCACTCTCACCCGAGGGCATGCTGCTGCGCCTGCTGGATGCCGAACAGGCAGATCGGCAGGCTCGTAGCCTGAGTTACCAGCTCAAGGCGGCACGCTTTCCCATGCACCGTGATCTTGGTGGTTTCCAGTGGCAAGAAAGCCCTCTTGCGCAGGCTCGCATCGAACAGCTCGCCCAAGGTGGCTATATGGATACCGCCCATAACCTGATTCTGGTCGGCGGCACAGGTACCGGCAAGACCCATCTCGCCACCGCCCTGGGCGTCGCCGCCATCCATCAGGGCAAGCGGGTGCGCTTCTACAACGCCGTGGATCTGGTCAACGTGTTCGGCGATGCCAAAATGACCACCGCCCTGCTCGATCGCATCACCCACCACTGCGACATCTTGGAGACCGGCAACGACTCCTACCGCTTCAAACAGCGCAAGAAATCAGCCTGATACCCTGGTCAAAATTGGACGCTGTTGGGTGGTCACTATCGATGCTGATTGACACCTGAGGAGGCTCTGCTGGAGCGTATGGCCTCGCTGTGTTTGCTTTCATTGCAGGGGCGCGAATCCACTCACCAAAGCAAATGCGCCAAGGCATGCCGATTGCCCAACACAATCTGCTGCACCTTCGGATCAGGATGCTCGCGTGCCGGTTCGATCT
>DYKH01000842.1 GCA_020722685.1 Caldithrix sp.
GTCCATTTGCCCTCCTACAACTTGAAATTGTCCAAGGGGCTTTTGATCCGTTCCAGCCCGCCGCGCCAAAAAGCCGCGTACGTGGCGTGGTCGGCGTACGCGTGTTTGCAGACGTTCTGTCTTTTGAGGCAGCGTTATTGGTTGCGCGCTCGTCATACACATCAACGGTAATATGGTTCCCATGTACCATTTGAATAAAGTGCAAATCCACCTGGGGTTGGCAAGTAGATTATCATGCCTTTTTCAAATTCCTCAACTTGGGCATTCGGCTCATTCACTCCGCCTTGCAGTGGTCGTCCCAATTTGTCTTTCCAACGCTCGCACCAGAGTTTTCCAAAGCCGAATATCGGTCCGATAGAACCGTAATTTTCTGCCTCTTTGCAGGAAAAACCTGGGGGGGAGGCAGGGTCTGGTTGGTTATCCCACTGTCCAGTTCTGAAAACGGCGTAGGTTCTTGCAAGTACCTTGTGCCAGATGAGATAGCCACTTTCAAAGATTTGATAGCCCACATAAGTTTGGGCATACTGAGTAGGACAACCCAGTTGGAGCGGCACGTTTTGAAAGTGCGCTGAAGTTGAGCAGACCAATCTTGGCGTAGGTGTACTGCTCGGTTCGGGGACAGCGGTCGCAGTTGGCAAGGTACGAACTGGCGTGAGTGTGCTGGTTGCGATTGCAATCGCAGAGGTCGGAGTCGGTGTCGGCAGTTTGTTAAACAGTTCTACGACCGCGGTTATCAATGTAATGATTGCAGTGAGAAGTGCAATGATGGTCATACCATAGACTATCTTCAGGCGCATATCCATTTCTCCGACTGGATTTCACGGTAGATGTGAAAGGGAATGTCTGCAAACGTGGAGCACCCCGCAACGGCACGCCCGAAATGAAACCTCGATTGTCCATCACCTGCCGCGATGCCAGAAAACGCGCGCGAGCCGTTGTCGTGGTGCGTGTGTTTGCGGTTCGTGCACAAGTCTCAAAGCGTTCCTGAAGGCGGCTTGAGCATTTATGACCAAGCCTCATCTATATACCCAAGCGCTCATCCTCCGGCTGGCTATCGGCTCACGCATGGATGGCG
>DYKH01000250.1 GCA_020722685.1 Caldithrix sp.
AGTTATTTCCCTCGACGGCATTGTCTACTCCTCTTCGGTGCGCATTGGCGGCGACAAATTCGACGAGAGCATCATCGCGTTCGTGCGCCGGCACTATGGCATCCTGATCGGTGAAACCACCGCCGAGCGGATCAAGAAAGAAATCGGCTCCGCCTATCCTGGCAAGGAACTGCTTGAAATCGACGTCAAGGGGCGCAATCTGGCCGAGGGTGTACCGCGCAGCTTTACGCTGAACAGCAATGAAATCCTCGAAGCGCTGAATGAACCCCTCTACGGCATCGTTCAGGCTGTACGTACCGCATTGGAACAAACACCACCGGAACTCGGTTCGGATATCGCCGAACGCGGCATCGTGCTCACCGGTGGCGGCGCCCTGCTTCGCGATATCGACAAACTGATCCGTGAAGAAACCGGCCTGCCCGTCGTGATTGCCGATGATCCGCTCACTTGCGTTGCACGGGGCGGCGGCAAGGTACTCGAACTCATCGATCAGCGCCACAGCTCGCTGTTTGCCGCTGAATAACGCCCAAGACCATTCGTGACCTTATTCGAGTCACATCGCCCCGGCATTACCAAGCTTTTGGTCCTGGTGTTGCTGTCCGTGTTTCTGATGGCGCTGGATCGAGCAGGCAGCTCATGGGTCAAACAGCTCAATAGCGGTATCGGCAGCCTGACCGATGGCATTGCCCGAATTGTGCATGCGCCCGCTGTCTGGGGAGCAAATCTTTCCCTATTTCTTGAAAGCAAAACAGAACAGGTCAAAAGGATACGCGCGCTCGAAGAAGAAAACCTCCTGCTCAAGGGGCAAATGCAGCAGTTTTTTGATTTACAGAAACAACTGAACGAGCTCAGAAAACTACTGCATGGCCAGAGCACGGAAGTACCCAACGTTTTGCTGGCTCGTTTGATCGCCGTGAACGACAACCCCGAACAGCGAACATTCACGATCAACCGCGGTATCCGTGATGGCGTAAAACCGGGCCAGCCCGTCATTGACAGCCAAGGTATCGTGGGTCAGATTCTCCGCAGTTCATTGACCGGCGCCGTTGTCCTGAAAATTGACTCGCGCCACTATGCCCTATCCGTTGCCATCGGCGATACCGGCTTCGTTGGCATTGTCAAGGGAACCGATACGCGCGACACCCTGACCATGAGTCGCATTCCGGAACGCTTCAATGTAAAAGTCGGCGATCTACTGACCACTTCGGGCCTGGACGGCGTATTTCCCCAAGGTTATCCCGTTGCACGGGTCACCCAGGTGCAGGATGAACGCAGTCAGGCTTTCGTCAACATCACGGCCCGCCCCGTTGCCGATCTTGATCGGATCAGCCAGGTGTTGGTCCTGACCGATCCACCGGATGCCCCACCGCCGCCCGATAGCAAGGCAGAGCAGGCTTCTGTGGTGTCAATTCCTTCGCAGCGTCTGATTGAATCGACTCAAGATATTGCGCCTCGAGCGCCAGACTTTCTTGCGCCAAGTTTCAGCGCACCCCCCGCGACTCAGTCACAGCCCGGCCAGGAGAAGCCGCATGCGCAGTAACTGGGTGATGATCCCGCTCAGCCTGCTGGTGGCGTTGATCCTGACGATTGAGCCCAGCGTGCCACTGTACCAGCACTACGCGCCCCAGTGGCTGCTGCTGACTGTTCTGTACTGGTGTATCCGTGAACCCAATTCGGTCGGGCTGGGCGTCGCCTGGTTATCAGGACTGGTTCTTGATGTCGCAAGTGCAGGGTTACTTGGGGCGAATGCACTTCTGTTCACTCTGAGTGCCGCCGTGGTTCTGGGTTTGAGGCAAATGCTTTTCCTTACCGGCCCAGTCCAGCAGGCACTATTCATAGCTGGGTTAAGCACTGTCTACTTGCTGTTTTCGCTCTGGATGCAAGGGGGAATTTCCGAACCGGACATGCTTTTGCATAATGTGGTGCGCGTAGTGAGCAATCTCGTTGCCTGGCCATTTATCTTGATGGTTTTTCACCTGTTCCGCAGGCGATATTGATCAGCGCTTCCCTAACGCGCAAACAGTTGGGGCCATAGAATAATCGCCCAGATCACTGCGGCCATCACGATAGAAAGAAAAACCGCCGCCGATCCCATATCCTTGGCTCGGCCGGATAATTTGTGCGGATCCAGTCCGACACGATCCACCACATTTTCAATACCCGTGTTCAAAAGCTCGACGATCAGAATCAGCAGAATAGAGCCAACGAGCATTCCCCTTTCCATTCCGGATTGCCCCAGGTAGAGCCCCAAAGGAATCGCGAACACGGCCAGCCAGGTTTCCTGCCGGAAAGCCTCCTCCTTGCGATAAGCCACCCGGAATCCCTGCCAGGAATATTTGGCGGCCAGCATGATGCGTTTGATGCCCAGATTTTCAGAAGCCATCAGCCCCCCTTAATCGAATTGTGCCTGATAGTCTTCCGGTGACATCCACTCATCCGGAGCGCCTGATGGGCGTATGTGGAGAATCCAGCCTGTATCGAATGGATCGTCATTGATCAATTCCGGTGTATCGGAAAGCGCCGTATTCACCGCGATGACGACACCATCGACCGGGCAGATCACATCCGAAGCGGCTTTCACCGATTCCAGTGTGGCGCAGGCTTGTCCGCGCTCAACTTTTGAACCGACTTCAGGCAATTGAGCGAATACCACGTCACCCAGCAATTCCTGCCCCTGCTCGGTCACGCCCAGAACAAGCAGATCGTCTTCCAGCAAATACCACTCATGTGTGGGGCCATAACGGCGATCAGTAGGCACGTTCATGTCAATTTCCTCATCAATAAATCTGGCCAGCAGTCTACCTGTTCCGATAAGTCAAATCTCTTCCGAGTAACCGATTTTTCGAATCGCATAAGCCATGAACCACCGACACTGCCAACACACATATCAAAACACAGATTTGATAACAAAATGGTGAATCCGGAATGAAATTGTGGATCACTGTCGGGCCCGGCAACCCACGCAATAAAAAACCGCCAGTGATTGGCGGTTTTTTATTGCGGATAAGAAATGTATTTACTGAATGGAAAACTTCTTGAGCCGATACAAAAACGTGTCGCGAGACAGGTTCAACAATCTTGCCGCGCGGCTCTTGTTTCCACCTGTACGCGCCAACGCCTGACGGAGCAGGTCAGATTCGACTGCTTCCAGATCGATTCCATTTTCCGGCAAATCGAAACGATGAGTGGTGGACTCCATCGCTTCGGTCGCACGTAATTCATGTGGAAGATTATCTACATCAACAGACTTTCCCGCATGCAGGACGACCAGACGTTCGGCCAGATTACGCAGCTCCCGAACATTGCCCGGCCATGGGTGACGGCGGATCACACCACGCGCCTTTGAAGTGAGCCGAGGCAGGTGCAGTGTGTAACGTTCAGCAAAATCCGTCATGAATCGAACCAGCAACCAGTCGATATCCCCCTGCCTCGCACGCAGTGGTGGCAATTCAATCGGCACGACCTGGAGGCGATAAAATAAATCCGCGCGGAAACGCCCCTGTTCGACCATCTTGGCCAGATCACGGTGCGTTGCGGCCACAAGACGAACATCGACCGGACGGCTCTGCGATTCACCCAGACCCAGCACCTCGCCTGTTTCCAGAAAACGGAGCAATTTGGCTTGCACGGGCAAGCTCAATTCGGCAATTTCATCCAGAAAAAGAGTACCGCCATCGGCCGACCGAATCTGGCCTTCATAGTCGGCATGAGCGCCGGTAAACGCGCCCCGCTTGTGGCCGAACAACTGTGATTCAGCCAGAGATTCGGAGAAAGTGGCACAGTTCACGGCAACATAAGGACGATCTCGACGCTTTGAACCGTCATGCAATGCACGCGCGACCAGTTCCTTACCAGTGCCCGACTCCCCGAGAATCAAGGTCGTGGCTTCGGTCGCAGCAACGATCTGAACACTTCGCAGAACCGACTCGAAAACAGGCGATTGCGTCCATATTTGACGGAACAGAGAATGATCTTTCATGCCGAACCCACTCTATTTTTTCAATCCGAAAATTATACATGGCGGCGCGATAATTGACAGATGGATGACTTGAAGCGACCGTCGCGGGTTCATAAACCAGGCAAAGACGTTTATCATATTCCACCAATTCATAAATAAAAGTTTATTTAACATGCAAAACCTGCCCGCGTGCCCGAAGTGCGGCGCCGACTTCACCTATATGGACCAAGACCATTTCGTGTGCCCCCAATGTGGACACGAATGGACCGCAGAGGAAGCTTCCGCCAAGAGTGACGAACTCGTCGTCAAGGATGCCAATGGCAATGTGCTGCACGACGGCGACACCGTAACGGTTATCAAGGATCTGAAAGTCAAGGGATCATCCCTCGTGGTCAAGGTCGGCACGAAAGTGAAGAACATTCGCCTGGTCGATGGCGATCACGATATCGATTGCAAGATCGACGGCATCGGCGCAATGGGGCTCAAATCCGAGTTCGTCAAAAAATCCTGACGGACTGATTTCAGTAAATGCTGATTTATTCCATCCTTGGAATAAACCAGCGCTTCCCTCAAAGACGTCGCTATTTTGCTTCGCTGGCAATCAGCGGCGTAAGTTTGGCGATTACCTGCTTGCTGTGATCGTCTGGATCGACATCCATGAACATCGCAGCCAATCGTCCCTGTGGATCGATGATGAATGTATGCCGTTTGGCCAATTTCATCATTCCGAGGATCGAAAACAGGGAATCATATGCCTGTGCCACCTTGCCATTCTCATCTGCAAGCAAGGTGAATGGGAGATGGTATTTTTTCGCAAATCGTGCATGACTATCAATGCTGTCTTCGCTAATGCCAACGACCACCGCTCCCATACTCTGAATCGTGGCAATGTCATCTCGGAAAGTACAAGCCTCGGTGGTACAACCCGGTGTCTCATCCTTGGGGTAGAAATAAAGCACCAACCACTTCTCCCGATAATCCGAAAGTGTATGCATTACCCCCTTTTGATCCGGCAAACTGAATGATGGCGCGGCTTCACCCAATTTGAGTTCCGCGTGAACAACACCGGCCCAAGCCACGCTCAAGACCATGACTATGGATGACAGCAACCGCAAACCTGATCCCATATTTATTACTCCAACTAAATAGAAACCAAAAATAAAAACAAGCTCAGGCATGTTCTCATCGTTCAACCCGTATGAATCCGACCGGCTTGCGCATCTAAAGCCCAGTAAATTTACCTGCAAATATAGACCTAAATCTGGCCGGAATAGGGTTTGCAATTAAAGTGGTCATGGCATAATCCATCCAGCCTCTATCGGCCAATTCAAAAGGAAGTAAACAACATGTCGCTGGTTAAAGAATTCAAAGAATTTGCCATGAAAGGCAATATGATCGATATGGCAGTCGGCATCATCATCGGCGCTGCGTTCGGGAAGATTGTCTCATCCCTGGTCAGCGACATCATCATGCCGCCCATTGGCCTGCTGATTGGCGGCGTGGATTTCAGCAAACTGAGCATCGTGATCCAGGCCGCGCACGACAAGGTGCCCGAAGTCGCCATTCGCTACGGACAATTCATCCAGACGGCTCTGGACTTCACCATCGTTGCCTTTGCCATCTTCATGGCGCTGAAGGCGATCAACAAACTCAAGCGCGCCGAACCGCAAGCCAAACCCGCAGAGCCACCCGCCCCGCCCGCCGACATCCAGCTTTTGACCGAAATTCGCGATCTGTTGAAAAACAGGGCCGATTGAACATCAGCCAATCAGGGCGTCGGGCTTGGCCAGCGTTGATCGATTGCGTCGATTTTCTCCATCAGAGAATCTGGCAACTGAAGGCTCGCTGCGCCAATGTTTTCGCTCAGTTGATCGATACTCGTCGCCCCGATAATGACCGAGGTTGTAAACGATTTTTGCAGAACAAAAGCGATTGCCATTTGCGCCGGCGATAGCCCGTACGCCTTCGCCAATTCGAGATAAGCCTGCACGGCTTCATGCACATTGGGCTTGGCATAGCGTTGGCCGAAACCCGGAAATTCCGTCATTCGTCCGGCCGCATTCGGATTCATTTCATACTTGCCAGTCAGCAATCCGAATGCCAGCGGACTGTATGCCAACAGACCGATACCCGTTCGTTGGCTTACTTCTGCCAGACCATCCATTTCGAACCGTCGGTTCAGCAAATTGAATGCGTTCTGAATACTGACCACATGAGACAAACCCAGCCGCTCGGCTGCCTGCTCAAAGGACATCACGCCCCACGGGGTTTCGTTGGAGAGTCCGATTGCGCGTATCTTTCCCGCTTCAACCAAACGGGAAAGCGATTCGAGTTGATGTTCGATCGATACGGCTTCACGCTCACGACGGCTGTCATAGTAGCGCTCACCAAACTGGGGGACATAACGTTCAGGCCAATGGATTTGATATAGATCAATGTAATCGGTCTTCAAACGCTTGAGACTGCCTTCGACCGCCGACTGGATTTGCTCGGCATTCACCCTCGGCCCGCCGCGTATCCAGTCCATGCCACGAGCCGGGCCGGCAATTTTTGTGGCGATGATCAGATTATCTCGCCGCCGCCCCGCCAACCACGATCCCACGAACGACTCGGACCGGCCCTGTGTTTGCGCCCGAGCCGGTACAGGGTACATTTCTGCGGTATCGATGAAATTGATGCCAGAGGAAAAAGCAAAGTCGAGTTGCCGATGGGCCTCTGCTTCTGTATTTTGCTGACCAAAGGTCATTGTGCCGAGGCA
>DYKH01000843.1 GCA_020722685.1 Caldithrix sp.
TTGCGTATAATAGTACCTCAACAGGGGACGAAATAGCAAGAGGGAATTTGGAGTTATTTTGGGGTAATTCTCGCGCTTTCGTGCGCACAACCAGGAAGTTTGATAAAATAGGCGCGACCGATGACGCAACTTTCTTTTTAGGAGTATCTTTATGGCAAAAGCAGAAATCTTCGCAGGCAATTGCGGCTTCAATACCGAGGTCGAAGCGAGCATGGACGGGAAAGTCTGTAAATTGAGCATCACCAGCGAATGCGCCGCCATCCGCAAGATGGCCGCAGAATTGACCGAGGTCGATCCCTACCAGGAAATATCGTTCCGGCGCGCCATGCCCAGGATCCACACGGCGGGGCACAAATATTGCTTGCATACCGCTTGCCCGGTGCCGGTAGGAATCATCAAAGCGGTGGAGATCGAAGCCAAACTGGCCCTGCCGACCGACGTGACCATCAAGTTGTCGAAGACGAAGAAGGAATAATTGCGCGGCCTCTATGTTATACTTTTGACATGAGCATATCCCTCGAACCCCGAAAAGTGGACTTTGGTGAATTGACCCGCATGTTGGAACAGTATGAGCGTAAGTTCGGCTATTCCACGATTGAATTCTTTCGCCGCTACTCGGACGGCAAACTGGGCGATGACGATGAGTTCATGCTGTGGGCCGGGATTTATCATCTCTATCTCACGTCCCTCCCCATCCGCAAATTCATGCGCGAGGACGCGGCTCTTGCCGGATGAAGATCGGGGACATGTTTTTCTCCTCCGCATAGGAACCTGCGCTATCGCAAATCTTGAACGAAGTTCTCTACCGTACAAATGTCATTGCGAGAGCGGCGTTCTTCCGCTCGAAGCAATCTCCCGGCCTATTTTGGCGGTGAATTCGCTAAAAGCAGGAGATTGCTTCGCAAAAAACGCTCGCAATGACATCGCAAAGATAAGACGTACGGTAGCAAAGAACGAAATCGAAAAACATGGTTGATCCGCTCAAACCCTTCGACAGGCTCCCTCTGACGGGGACAGGCAGGGCAAGCCTTCACCCTGGTCTCGATACACTCGACCACCGGCGGGTACTTCGC
>DYKH01000049.1 GCA_020722685.1 Caldithrix sp.
TGTGGATTATTGAGGAGGATGATATCTGGGCCGTGGGTGAAATATATTTGAAGGATTCGACAGGACAATTTAATCCCCTGCCTTATAACGCCATCCATTGGGATGGAATGAGCTGGAAGCTAGAAAGGATTTCAGTGAGATACGCTGGTTATTGGGCAGTGGCTCCTCTTGAAGCTGTTTTTGCTCTTTCTTCAACAGATATTTGGGTTTCCTCCGGCCTTCCGATCCATGGAAATGGCCAATCATGGGTTATCTATCACTTATTTGATATGGGAATACTTGCAGAAACAGATGGAAGCATTTCGCATATGTGGGGTAGTTCTACAAATAACCTATTTTTTGCCGGAGGCAAGGGATCTTTAGTCCATTATGACGGCAACACCTGGACAAAAATAGAAACCGGAACCCGTCAGGATATCCAAGATATATGGGGGGTCTATGATAAAGATACCCAGAAAAAGACCATTTTTTGCACTGTTTCGAGTAAATACTTTGGCGGTGAAAAAAAAGTATTGCAGATACTCGACAATCGTGCTGTGAAGGAATTCGATTGGAGTCCACAGGTCATCGCGCAATCAATATGGTTTGCAAAAGATTCGCCGCTGTACATCTGCGGCGATGGTTTATTCAAATACGAAAACAAGCACTGGAGCGAAGTCTTGGGCTTGCCGGAGCTTTACAAAAACATTGTACGCGGCAATCATCAAAACGATGTTTTTGTGGCCGGAGATTTCGGTATTTTTGCCCATTATAACGGCAATAATTGGAGGACATATGATTTGCCCAGCCTTCCGTTTATAATTTTTAAAGGTCTGGCGGCTAAAAACAATACCGTGGTTGCTGTGGGTGACGATGGGGATAGGGCCATTCTATGCCGGGGGACAAGAGTACAATGAATAAGGCCATTGAGGAGGTGATGTTTTATTAAAACAGTATAGTAAACCAATTATCGGATGGTAAAATTACTCACCTAAAAGCATTGTGGAGGATGATATGGAACCAATAAAAAGAGCAACTTCAGGTCATTGGGTGTTTTTATCTTTTGTACTTCTGTCAATCGGCATCTCTTTCGCTCAAACTACTTCAGAACAAGAGGCAAAAATAAGTGAACAAGCCAGAATAATCGAAGAAAGAATGGCGAAACTGCCGAAGCATGAAAAGAAAATCCATGATATTCTACTTGCCAAAATCAACAAAATGATAGCGGAAAATGCTTCTCAGTCCTATAGAGGCAGAATGAAAGAAAGATACTCCAGCCATCTGACACAGGTCAACGATGAGGGTGCGATTCAACTAAAAATCGAACTATTTACAATCAGCAGACAGGCAGACGTGGATGCGATAGTTGATAAAGTAAAGAAAGTGGGCGCCTCAGACATTTACCCCCATTTCCCCCAGCCGCAAATGAATTGGTATCCTTCAATTGTCTGTTATATCCCGTATGATCAAATCAAGGAGATCGCCAAGGATGATAGGATTGCCCGAATTGGTTTAGTTGTTCCGCCCACAACAAGATACATCCCGAAAGTAACAGAAGGTGACTCACAGTTATATTAGCCGATCAGGCAAGAAGTCAATTTAGTGTGGACGGGAGCGGTATAAAAGTCGGCGTTATCTCGGACGGGATTCAAGGTTATGATGATCCAGACCGCAGGCAATATGAATTACCCTCCTCAATATCGTATCTTTCCGGCCATCAAAACGTCGCAGGGTCTGAAGGTTTGGCGATGTGGGAAATCATTCATGACATAGCCCCTGGTGCGGCTTTGCATTTTGCAAGCGCCATGATAGAACCCAAAACGCCTGAGCACATGGCGCAACATATTACCAGTCTAAGAGGTGATGGTTGCAGGGTGATTGTTGACGATGTCGGTTGGCTCGATGCTCCATGGTTCATTGACGATGAGCTTAGTAATATAATAGCCTATGAGGTTGAACAGCATGGGATTACCTATGTGAGCGCTGCGGGAAACCATGCCACACAAATGTGGGGCGGGATGTTTGATGAGTTCAATGATGGGTGGCATCTATTTGACGAGCAAGGCGGGGTTGCTTATACGGATAACTATATCTACAATATCCCCGCTAGTAAGACAGTACATATCATGCTGCAATGGGCGGACAATTGGGAGGATGCCAATGACAATTATAATCTGTATTTAATCAGCCCGAGCGATGACACAATCGGTTCTGGTGGAAGGCTTGCTCAGGCCCCTGGCGCCAATTTACATCCTCAAGAAATAGTAGAGTTCACAAATGATAACAATTACCCATGGGTTAGGTTCCGGATTAGAAGAGTAAGCGGCCTCAATGATCGTGAACTTAAGGTGTTAGCGTTTGCGCCATCTCAGGATTACGAGTTAGAGATTAGTATCCCAAGTACCGAAAACCACATTTTTGGCCATTCTGCGGCGATCGGATGTATAAGCGTGGCAGCCTATCCGGCAGAAAATCAGAACGTTCTTGAGCCCTATAGCAGCAGGGGGCCTACAAACGTGTATGACTCTGCCGGGCAGACTCATGAACAAAGACAAACTCCCGTAATTACAGCTACGGATAATGTCCAGACATCCGTCCCCGGTTTCATTCCTTTCGCGGGTACATCAGCGGCCGCCCCTCACATCGCTGGAATTGCCGCCCTATATTTCAGCAAGTATCCAAATGACGCGCCATGGACTTTTCAAGAAATGCTGACCAAGTCGGCAAGTACACTTGGAAGTATCGGACAGGGCGGCATTTATAACGACCAATCCGGATTTGGCAAAGCCAATGCGGATGCGACATTGGCAAGACGAGCTACAGCCAAATCTGTTACGCTATCGCAAGTGGATGAGCAGGCACAGAACTTTGGCCAAATTGGCATTTGGAATGGAGCATGGGATTTTGTACCAGTGCCGATTACTATTCAATGGTCCGAAAGTAGCATAGGTCTAAAGGCCGATCAGAATTTCAAGCCATCGACAACACAAAAATATCATGATTGGAATGCTTATGGCGACGTGGTTAATCCTAACGACTTTGGTATTCCAGGTCAATCAGCCACTTTCACTGCCTATTTCAAACCGTCATCAAATGTCACTATCCAAGCGCAATTGATAGAGGGTGGTAATCCGGGTGGTAACGTGGAGTTTAGGGACCCTTGGTTAATTGATGAACAATATGAAAGTGGGTGGCATAACCGTGGAAAAGACGAGGCTATTTGGTACACAAAGCCATCTCCATTTACGCCGAGTACAAGTAGCAATTATATGGGCGTTTTTCTAAATGAAAACCCATCTCATAATCCAAATTACGCAATTTATAAAATTCGTGTAATGCAAGCCCAGAACATTGGCGGATTCACCTCATACTTTAAGAACTGGATAGCGTCTGGCGCTAACGTCCGTTATCCGAATAATTTGGAAAGCTCAGTAGTCTTTCAAAGTGCCGGATCGACGGCGCGACAGCGGTGGCTGGGGCACTATGACCGAATTTGCCACCGGCGGAAACGACTCGGAGTATCCTTCCATTGCCTCTTATGCTGGTAACAATAAACTGACCATAGCCTTTGACAGAAGCGGAGACATTCGTCGAGTAAACTATATCTCTAGTTGGGGATCACAGACGTCTTTGGGACAAGGGCATTATCCCAATATTAGCTCCGGTTCCAGTCAAGCCAAAATTGTGTGGCCCCAAGGCACGAGTGCTCCGTATGCCTTAACAATTGGTGCCACCGGGCTGTCTAAATCAATGGCTGATTCTCTTACATACTATCGTCGAGCGGACATTGATCTTGAAATTGCCGACAAAGCTACAGAGAAGCCTCTCTTTGGCGGTCATTGCACCATCGATTTGGAAGCTCTGGTTGTCAGTGATGGCAAGACCGAAGAAAAGCTCACCTTTGCTCCCATCGATAGCACGACTGCATGGGAGCAGATGTTGGATAGCCAGCCGTTTATTGCTTCTAATGAACAGCGCCTGAACATTCTTTACACTATGCGGGTGCGCAACTTTTCTTCTGTAGAAGCTAATTCCGAAAAGCTCGAAATGCCGATTCTGACTTTTGCTATTGCCAACGCCAATGACAAATCGGAGCTTGCGAAGTATGAAGCGATAAAGTTTAGCGATCTGGTCGGTTTTAACAAAGCTGCTGTTGATACTGCATTGATGACTCAGCTCGACCTTAGTAGTTTTGTCGGAAAACAAGTTTATGTTAAGGTCGGCTTGTTGTCGGGCAAGAAACCTTTCGTTACCGAGGTCTATGACTTTGGTCAGGACAGTCATTTGGGCAAAGAAAGAGGAGTCATGCAGCCGGCCATGCTGCCCCCATCGCTTCCCCAAGAATTTCAGCTTGCGCAAAACTATCCCAATCCCTTCAATCCCGAGACCAACATCTCCTATGCCCTTCCGCAAGACGGTCATGTGCGGCTTGAAGTTTACAATGTCCTTGGCCAAAGGATTATCACATTGGTCGATGGACAAATGCCAGCGGGTTATCAAACCGTTCACTGGAATGGAAGAAATGCCCTGGGCGAAAAAGTCAGCGCCGGTATTTACCTCTGCCGCATGCAAGCAGGAGACTTTGTAAAGACTCAGAAGATGACACTTCTGCCATGAGGATGACAGGCTGCTGTTGATTCTGTAGCCGACTATCGCTTCCTATAGGTCGTATTTCTTGAAATGCCTTGGCGATTAATAAAGCGAAGGCATTTCTGTTCTATCTTGAGTCGCTTGCCGGGTCAACCCTATTGACTTTCAACTTCCTTTTCTTTAAATTGCCCCGCTTTTTTTAGCCTGCATCAAGTTAATTTTGAATTGGGAAAGAGTATGAACTTACAGACGCTGCTCGACAATCTAAATGACAAACAGACTCAAGGCAACCCAGCCAACATCGACATCAAAGGCATCGCCTATGATCCATTGCGAATAAAACCCGGATTCCTCTACGTTGCCATTAGCATGTACACCCAGCTTGACAAGATCGAGTTGCCGGACGGCCATCCCTTCGTCATGGATGCCATTCGTAACGGCGCTGTGGGGGTGGTGCTGGAAAAAGACATGCCCGTTCCGGAGAGCATTGTGAAGATAATTGTGCCGGATTCCCGGT
The DNA here is from genome assembly GCA_020722685.1 of Caldithrix sp. The sequence continues at coordinate 5,087 of DYKH01000049.1, forward strand.
ATGCCTTGGGCATGCTGGCCAGCCATTTCTACGGTTTTCCTTCTCGGCAATTCAAGCTCATCGCCGTAACCGGCACCAACGGCAAAACCACGACAACGCACATAGTCGAGAGTATTTTGATACAGAAATTCAAAATTGGCTTGATCGGCACGCTCTACTACAAACTGAATGGTGAAATCCGCAAGTCCAAAGACACCACGCCGGAGCCGACCGATTTGCAGGAGATCCTGACGCAGATGCGGGATCGCCAATTTGACTATTGCGTGATGGAAACCTCCTCCCACGGCATCGAGCTGCATCGTTTGACCGGCCTGGATTTCGACGTGGCGGTCTTTACCAATCTCACGCAGGATCATCTGGATTTTCACAGGTCCATGGAGAATTACCTTCAAAGCAAGCTCAAGCTCTTTTCCTGGCTGCAACCCGACAAGTACGCGGTGATCAATAACGATGACCCTTATGCGCAAAACTTCATTTCCGCCACCCAGGCGAATGTGGTTACTTACGGCATCGACAAGCCGGCTAACGTCATGGCAAAGAATATCGAATATAGCATTAACGGCACCCGATATTCCTTGGTCACCCCAAAAGGATCGATCCAAATCAACACTCGTCTGGTCGGGCGCTTCAACGTCTACAATGCCTTGGCCGGCGTCGGCGTAGCGGTTTCGCAAGGCGTAGAGCTGGGCGTCATCAAAGCCGGTTTGGAGAATCCGATTCGCGTCTCCGGGCGTTTCGAGTTGGTCGACCGCGGCCAAGACTTCTCGGTGGTGGTCGATTATGCCCACACTCCCGATGGCATGGAAAACGTACTGAGCTTAGCAAAGAGCTTGAATCCGAATCGCATCATCACTATTTTCGGTTGCGGCGGGGATCGCGACAAGGAGAAAAGACCCATTATGGGCGCAGTGGCGGCCAAATACAGTGACGAGATCATTCTGACCGCCGACAATCCCCGCAACGAGGATCCGGAAGAGATTATCAAACAGATTGCAGCCGGCATCGGAGGCCACTCGCATATCTCCATCCTTGATCGGCGAGAGGCTATTCGTCAAGGGGTGAAAATGGCCCGCAGGGGCGACATCGTCATGCTTTTGGGGAAGGGTCACGAGACGACCCAGACTCTAAAGGATCGAACCATCGAATTTAACGACCGGGTCGAGGCGGAAAAGGCGCTGGCGGCATTGAGATGAGAGCTGTCGATTAAGGTCGTCATCTCAAAGCTGCAAGCCCTGTCAAGGTGATTGGTCCCCTAAAGGTGGCAGCCGCCTTTAGGTGGCTTGAGCTTTCAGCCTGAGAATTCATTCTCCGGCCAAGTACTTTTTGCCTGTTACGAAATGAGATTTGAGGAACAGGACGCTATCAAGCCTTGGGGCTTTGAACGAGATTAGGTATAGAATGCAAAAGAATACGAAAGAAGCAAAGACTCCTCGGAGTTGGACCCCATTACTTTTGTATTCCATCGGCGTTTGCCTATTATTTTCACCGATGAGCGCAACTCAGGCGATAGGACAGGACGTAAATGCAGAGATGATTATTTCCGCGAAAATTACCAGAAGCGATACGATTGAAATACGACTCGACGACGAAAGCATTACCCCCAAGTCGGCGGATTTTACTATCACGCCCGATCTTGCCATTCATTCCCTACATAAGAAAGCCGGCACCATCCGCTTACGTACGGCCGCCATTGATCTCACCAAATCATATTCGATCAAATACAAAAAAAGCCAAAAGGAATTGCAGCCCGACCGGGTGCTGGACGAGTTTTCTTCGGTCAAGGAATTGGGTTGTACCTGGAACAACGACCGCACCATTTTTCGGGTCTTTGCCCCGCGAGCCAGCCAAGTTACCTTGGTGCTGTTTGACAGCCTTGAGGCTGAGTCCGGCACGGAGTATGCTCTGGAACGTGATATTGAGGGCGTGTGGGAGTGCCTGTTGCCGGGACAGTATTTCGGCAAATATTACTGCTACAAGGTGGACGGTCCGCAAAGTCCCACCGAGCTTTTCGATGCCGGCAAGCTCATTTGTGATCCTTATTCCAAAGCCGTGGCCACCAAGTCCGAGTACTTGCATCGCGGCAAAACCTTGATCCTCGACACGGCCAATTATGACTGGGAGGGAGATAGCTGGCTAAAGTACAAATGGGAGGATTTGATTATTTATGAATGCCACGTGCGCGACATGACGGCCCACCCAAGCTCCGGCGTTGATTCCGGCTTGGCCGGCAGCTACAAAGGCCTCATTCAACGCGGGATTCGCGGCGGCCTCGAACACATCAAATCGCTGGGGGTCAATGCCGTCGAGTTTCTTCCCCTGCAGGACTTTGGCAACGTCGAGATGCCGTTTGGTGTGAAAACCGAAGGCCAAGCGAATGATTGGAATCCTTATGCCCGCAATCACTGGGGCTATATGACCAGCTACTTTTTCGCCCCCGAATCTTATTACGCCAGCGGCGGCACCATGCAGGCGGATCGTTATTGCGGCGACCGAGGTCAACAAGTCTTTGAGCTCAAAAATGTGGTCAAGGCCTTCCACAAGGCAGGAATCGCGGTCATTCTGGACGTCGTCTACAACCATGTGTCCAATTATGATCAGAATTGCTTCAAGCTTTTAGATAAAAAATACTATTTCCGCTTGGATGATCATCAGAATTTCACCTCCGCGAGCGGCTGCGGCAATGACTTCAAAACCGAACGCCCCATGGCGCAACGACTCATTCTGGACAGCATCAAGTATTGGATGACAGAGTACCATGTGGATGGTTTTCGCTTTGACCTGGCAGCCATGATCGATTGGGAGACGGTTGATAAAATATTAAAAGAGGCGCGATCCATCAATCCCGAGGTGATCATCATCGCCGAGCCATGGGGTGGCGGCAAGTATGAGCCGGCCAAGTTTTCCAGTCACGGCTGGGCTGCCTGGAATGACCAATTTCGCAACGGCGTCAAAGGGCAGAATCCGGAAAACGGGCAGAGTTTTATCTTTGGCAGGTGGTGGCAATCAGAAAACATCAAGACCATCCAGCGTTACGTGACCGGCACCTTGTCTTTGGAGGGCGGCCTCTTCGCCCACAAATCCCATTCGGTGAACTACCTCGAATCGCATGATGATTACACCTTGGGCGATTTCATCCGCATTGGTACCGGGGAAGTCAAGCCGCATCAGGTCATTGACGATCCGCTCAAAAATGCCAAGCTGAGCGAGCGGCAGATGAAGATCAACAAGCTTGCGGCTCTGATCCTTTTCACCAGCCAGGGTCCCGTCATGATCAGCGAAGGACAAGAGTTCGCGCGCAGCAAAGTCATTGCGCCGACCGATGTCCCTGAACAACGTGTTGGACAGATCGATCACAACAGCTACAACAAAGACAACGAGACCAATTGGCTCAATTACCAGCACGCGGATTTGAATAAGGAGCTGGTTGCCTACTACAAGGGGCTTATTGCCTTGCGCAAAAAGCACCGGGCGTTTCGTTGGAGCCCCAAAGCGGCCGTGTCGTTCATTGGCAACGAAAATCCCTTCGCCTTTGGTTTTTCTCTGAAAAAAGAAGGCTCGGGAGACAGCAATGATTTTCTGGTCCTGGTGAACGCACACCACGACACACCAGCGCAGTTTGCCGTGCCGGAGGGACGCTGGTCCGTCCTTGTCGATGCAGCAAAAGCCGGGGCCCAGGTTTTGCGGACCTTGGATGAAGAAACATTGACGTTGTTGCCAACCACCGGAATGGTGTTGGTCAAATAAAGAGCAAAGACTGCTTTGTCAAGCTCGGAGCAAAAGGGCTGCCTGCTTTTTTCGACGGGCTGATGCCGGTAGGTGTCTGCATGACTGGGATGTTTCGCCTGCTCTCGTGGTTGCGATAAAAATTGTCAGACAACACATGGACTTTGCTTTTCACACAGCCGGGGAAATTATATTCGGTTCCGGCAAGATCAGTGAGCTGGGAGCGGTTGCTCGTCGTTTTGGCTCGCGGGCATTGATATGCGTCCGCGGGCCGCACTTGGAAAAACGAGGAATCCTTGCGCGAACCGGCGCCATCCTGGCCAACTCGCAAATACGATTTTCCGTTTTTCCCCTGCCGGAAGGCGAACCGGCAATCGGTGATGTTGAGCGGGGGGCCGCCCATGTGCGGGAAGAACAGCCGGAGCTGATCATCTCCATCGGCGGCGGCAGCACCATCGATACGGGTAAGGCGCTGGCCGCCTTGGCCACCAATTCCGGAGGCGTTGCCGATTATCTGGAAGGCGTTGGACGAAATTTGCCCATCAGCCATGCGCCCTTGCCGCACATCGCCGTTCCGACGACCGCCGGCACCGGGGCGGAAGCCACCCAAAACGCGGTCATCACTTCCGAAACAAACAAGGTGAAGCGGAGTATGCGTAGTCCGCTGCTTCTCCCCAGCGTGGCTCTCCTTGATCCGGAACTGACGTTGACTTTGCCGGCCAGAATCACTGCCGAAACCGGTATGGATGCGCTGACGCAGCTTATCGAATCTTATGTTTCCAACAAGGCTCAGCCGATTCCTTCGGCGTTGGCAATCTATGGCATCCGCTTGGTCGGCCAGCATCTAAGAGAGGCCGTGCATAACGGCTCCAACCTACAGGCTCGTGAAGGAATGATGCTCGCCGCCTTGCTGAGCGGGATAGCGCTGGCCAATTCCGGCTTGGGAGCGGCTCACGGCATTGCTGCGGCACTCGGGGGCAGCGCTAACATACCCCATGGCCGCGCCTGCGCCATGCTTCTGCCTTTGGTGATGCGAGCCAATCTCTCCGCCTGCGTCGAGCGCTTTGCCAGAATTGCCGAGGCGTTGACTGGTGAACATGAACCCAACCAAAGTGCTGCGGCAGAAAAAGCGGTCACTTTTGTAGAGGAATTGCGTCGGGACATCGGCATTTCGGATAAATTCACGGAGGGAGAAATTGAGGAGAGGGACATTCCGGCGCTGGTATCGGGTTCCTTCGGCTCCAGCATGAAGGGAAATCCGCTTCCCTTGTCGAAGGAGCAAGTCGAGAAGATTATTCGGGAGTTGCTTTAGAAGCACCAAGCTATTCAGAGAAGTATTGTGATTCCATTGATATTGAGTCAAGAGTGCGATTACGATTATGAGTAAGAGTACGATTACGATGAAAAGTTTGTGTGTGAGCACATTCATTGGAGGCGAGCATGGAAAAGCTCAATGAATTCGACCAACCGTTTCGCGGCGGCGATTCCGGTGTCAAATATCTGTTCCGTGGCCCCAACACCGATTGGGGAGTCATTCTTCTAAAGCCAGGGCAGGAATTAGGCGGACATTATCATGAACAGGTGGAGGAGACTTTTTACTTTGTGCAGGGCACGCCCGTCATGCGCGTCAACGGCGTCGATCATCGGGTCAAGTTAGGTGACGCTTTTCGCCTGACTCCGCCGGATCAGCACAATATTATTAATGACACCAAGGGCGACGTGAAGATGATTTTCATCAAATACCCTTTCAACCCAAAAGACAAGATCGATCTCTAACCGGTGCTCTACATCGATCGAATTGCTTCCTGGGTTTTATTGCTCTGAGATACACCTTTCGCACCTATCGCAATTTGTAAGTCATGCCAAAGGCAAAGCCACTCCATTCTGTCCTCATCAAGCCCGCCGGGCCGGACTGCAACCTGAATTGCAGCTATTGTTTCTATCTGGTGAAGGCCGAGCTTTTCCCGGAGGAAAAGACTCATCGCATGAGCGATGCCATTCTCAAAGAAACCGTCAAGCAGGTCATGCGACAGGGCGAAAACAACCTATCCTTGGGCTGGCAAGGCGGCGAGCCGACCCTGATGGGGCGTGGATTCTTTGAACGGGCCGTGCAATATGAAGCCCGCTTCGGTCGCTCAGGGCAAGTTGTCGGCAATGGACTACAAACCAACGGCATGCTGATCGACGAAAGCTGGGCGACGTTTCTGCGTGATGCCAATTTTTTAGTCGGCTTGTCTTTGGATGGACCGCAGCACGTGCACGATCATTATCGCCACTCCAAAGGCCAACAACCGACTTGGGAGCGAGTCGTCAAAGCAAGAGACTTGCTGTTGAATGCCGGCGTTCAAGTGAATGCCCTGACCGTGGTGACCGCCTATTCGGTGCAATTTGCACGCGAGATTTACGAGTTCCATAAAAAGAATGGTCTGGGATACATGCAATTCATCCCTTGCATCGAGCCGGATCCGATGAATCCTGCTGCGGTTGCCCCTTATTCCGTCCCCGCCGAAGCGTACGGGAATTTTCTTTGCGAGTTGTTCGATCTCTGGCTGAATGATTTTCGCTATGGGATGCCCAGAACGTCCATTCGCTGGTTCGATTCGGTTTTTTACTCCTACGTCGACATGCCGCCACCGGAATGCACTCTCACGGAAACGTGCGGTGACTATGTGGTGGTGGAGCATAACGGCGACGTTTTCTCTTGTGACTTTTATGTCGAGCCGAGCTGGCGGTTGGGCAATGTTCTGGAAAACTCGCTCAGCGAAATGTTGAATTCGCCGCGACAACGCGAATTCGGAGCTATCAAAGCGGATTTGCCCGATGACTGCCAGGTTTGCCAGTGGCAAAAGCATTGTCGCGGCGGATGTCCAAAAGAGCGACAGCTTCCCGGACAAGCCTCTCTGTCCTATCTGTGCCAGGCATACAAGACGTTTTTTGCATATGCTAATGATCGTATGCGGAAAATTGCCGATCAATGGCGACGAGATCAGGGTATCACCACATGAACACGGTTGGGATTTGCGATCATCGATTTTTAGATTTTAGATTGCCGATTTACGATTGTGCCCGGTTGTGGAAAGTTGCGGTGAGAAGACAGGTTGCGACGGACTTGCGAGTCTCGATGTGTTGTCGGAAGGAGCAGGAGAAGCGCAGCGGCATCAGTGGGGAGGATTCATCTCCGACCGCCGGAGTAGGCTCTAATAGAAAAAAGGTTTGACTGCGATTGCCAAACCTCTTTTTCGCTATTGTGCCGAAGGGGGGAGTTGAACCCCCACGGGTATTCACCCACACGGCCCTGAACCGTGCGCGTCTGCCAGTTTCACCACTTCGGCAATTTTGTCATGGCCGTCCTCTTGATTTCGGCCGGCGAAATATAACGATTGCTGCAAAAAAAATCAAGCCATTTGTCTCGAACCTTTTCGGACTTCCGGTGTCGTCCGCCAGCCCCTGATTTCTCCGCATGCCAACAAGCACACCTCTTCGGACTCCCTCCTGCCAATCCCCTACAGCCTAACAGTCTAACTGTCTAACTTCCTAACAGCCTATCAGCCTAACAGTCTAACAGCCTATTCGTCTAACAGCCCATGAGAGCTTTTCCTTGCATTTGAGTGCTGGGAATGTTAATTTGGGCGCGAGGAAATCCACCATTGGATCTTGTCACTCAATGTATGCGAGTCAATTGTCGTTAGGAGTCGCGCCCTGAACAAGGCAGGAACAAAAACCGTCGCCACCAATCGTAAAGCATTTCACGAATTCGAGATCATCGAACGGTTTGAAGCGGGCATTGCGCTGCAAGGAACGGAGGTAAAATCCCTGAGAGCGGGCCACATTAATTTCAGAGACAGCTATGCGCGGGTCAAAGAAGGCGAGCTGTGGATTGTCAGCATGCACATCAGCGTCTATGATCACGGTAGCATTTGGAACCATGATCCGTTACGCCCAAGGAAATTACTCATGCACAAACGGGAAATCCGGCGACTCATTAGCAAGATCGAAGAACGTGGGCTGACCCTGGTTCCCTTGAGCCTGTACTTTAAAAACGGCAAGGCCAAGATCGAATTGGCATTGGCGCGCGGCAAGAAAATCTATGACAAACGCAAAGACATTGCCAAACGCGATTCGGACCGAGAGGCACAGAGAGAGCTAAAGTCGAAATTCAGAATAAAGGGATAATAACTTTTCCCAAGAGATGGAGCGAAATACTTGATCATTGATAACGCCTATGCGGAGCTACAAAGGCGCGGCTTTATCCAACAGGTAACAGATCCCGAGCCGCTGCAGGAATTGCTCAGCTCGCAGCCGGTTTCTTTTTACGTCGGCTTTGATCCCACGTCTGACAGCTTGCATGCCGGCAGCTTGCTGCCGATTATGGGCATGCTGCACATGCAACGATTTGGGCATCGTCCCATAGCTGTCATCGGCAGCGGCACGGCCATGGTCGGCGATCCCAGCGGCAAGACCGAGATGCGGAAAATGCTGTCCCGCGAGCAAATCGTAGCGAATGCAGAGAAAATCAGAAAGCAATTGTCGGGCTATTTGGGCGTCCAGGACGGCAACGCCACCATCGTAGACAATTATGACTGGCTGGGGCAAATAAATTACATTGAGTTTCTCCGCGACATTGGTCGCCATTTCAGCGTCAATCGGATGCTGACCTTCGAGACCTACAAGGTAAGAATGGAAACGGGTTTGTCATTCTTGGAATTCAATTATCAGCTTTTGCAGGCCTATGATTTTTACAAACTGTATCAGACTCATTCCTGCCGGCTGCAAATGGGCGGCGACGACCAATGGGCCAACATTCTTGCCGGCGCGGATTTGATCAGAAGGAAAGAAGGCATAGATGTGTACGGAGTGACGTTCCCGCTTTTGGTCACCGCAACGGGCCGCAAAATGGGCAAGACCGAATCCGGCGCTCTTTGGCTGGATCCGCAAAAGACTTTGCCCTATGAATTCTATCAATATTGGGTCAACGTCGACGACCGGGACGTGACAAAATTCTTGGCCTATTTCACCTTCTTGCCGATCCAAGAGATCGAGGCGATTGCCGGATTGGAGGGAGCACAGCTCAACTTGGCCAAGACCATTTTGGCATTTGAAGCAACCAAGCTCACTCACGGAGAAGAGGCCGCACGACAGGCGTTGTATTCGTCCATCGGAGCATTCGGAGCCAAGACCGTGCCGCCCACCTTATTGCCGTCAAGTTCCATTCCCCGTGGCGAAATTGCGATGAATGAACACGCTATCCCCAGCACAATGCTAACTCTGCAGCAGTTGAAAGAAACCATCAGGTTAGCGGATGTGTTGGTAACTGCTGGTTTGGCGTCCTCCAAGACCAATGCTCGCAACCTCATCAAGGGCGGCGGAGTCTATCTCAATGAGGTGCGAGTCGAAGATACGGAGACTTCTCTTGGTCAGGCGGACCTTCGCGACGGCAAAATCGGCTTGCGGGTGGGTAAGAAAAAGTATCACCATTTGATTGTGAAATCCTAACGCGGCGATCCGCTGCGGCAAAAGCAGTCAACCGAGAATCGGCGCCAATAGACGCCTATGCAATTGGCGTTCATTCGCGCGCTTTGGCGGTTGAAAAATCTTCGCAGGCTTGATTCTTTTTCAGAGTAGCACGGCTAGCGGGAAGCCTAAGAATTCATTCTTGTCTCAAAGCACGCGGAAAGAACGAACGTCCACAATCAGCGTGAAGGGCGGCGGACAATCAGAACGGAATGATCTCTCAAGGTGAGCCGGCGACAAGCAGCTTGGAAAGCAAGTTTCCCTGAGTTTTGATATCGGCAAATGAACCCATTTTTTTAAAACATTTTTCTGGGAATTTTCTTTTGTGATCAATGTCACGACGCTGGAGCGAAAAAAGGTTATATTTCGGTCAGAAATGCAGCTTATACAGACGCGCACCTCTATTGACCGATAGACCTCCCCCTATCGGTTCATCCTTGAGCTTTTCCCAAAGCGAAATGCCCCGTCGGTCGCGGGGCATTTTTATTTCTAATCACGAATATTTTCTTCACACATCTTTCAATCATAGTAATCCTTCATCATCTCGCTCTTGAGTTCCTCCGCCGCATCATTGTCGAGATATTGCAAGACTTGCAGCGCCCGGAGACGAACGTAGAGGTCGGAATTCTCCCTGGCTGCTTTTATGAGATAAGGGGAAGCTGCTTTGCCACCTATATTGCCCAGAGCATCCACTGCTCGCAGCCGCATGCCTTGATCCTGATCGGTAAAAAGTACGACGGAAATCGGCTCCAAGGCAGATTCGCTGCGCAGGTCTTCCAAAACTGACAGCGCCCGCATCCGCACGGTGATATCCGAATCGTTCTGCACGGCCTTGGCCAGAATTGGCAGCGCCGATTCCGATTGCATTCCGTCCAGGATATTCAACGCCCGTAGTCGAAGGTTTACATCCTTTTCTCTTTCCAACACTTCACCGAGCAAGGGAATGGTCTCTTCAGAGCGAATGTCAGCCAGAGCGGACAAAGTCTGCAAACGAATGTTGACATTATCATCTTTCAGCGGCTTGGCCAGTATTCTAATCGCCTGAGGATCTTCGATTCGTCGCAACTCCCGAATGGCGAGCAACCTCACATTCACATCCTCGTCGCTTAGAGCAACATCGATCATAGGGAGTATCTGCTCCGAGGTTGTGCCCTCGATCGAGCGCAAAATATCCAGCTTTAGATTGCGATCATTGGCCCGCTGAAAGGCGGCGGAGAGAATCGGCACGACTTTATCACTTTCCAACGCCTGCAAAACAGAGAGCGCTCTTTGCCGAACAAGAATGTTCTGCTCCGGCCCCAACAAATCGCTAAAGACATGGATCGTGCTGTCCGGCTCCATTTCTTCCAAAATACTCATGGTGCGAAGTCGCACGTTGACATCGGGATCATTCTTTACGATCGTCTTTAGAATGCGGATATGCTCCGGCCCCATTTTGCCTTCCATGGCCGCTAACATTCGCAGGCGAATTTCTGGATTCTTTTCCTTTGTCAGGCAGTCGAGCACCCCTTGCACGGCCGCCGGCTCGTCGATCTCTTCCAGCGATCCCAGCGCTTTCAATCGAAGAGTGGCATCGGCGCTATTGTGGAGGACATCCAACAGAACTGGAATCTTGGCATCAGATTGCAGGTCCTGCAGAATGGAAATGGCCTTAATCCGTACGTTAGGGTCCTGTTCTCTTTCGAGAACACTTCTGAGTGGAGCAATGATCGTTGAATCCTCGATCTGCTCAAATACTTCAAGCGTTCGCATTTTCAGATTCGGATCGGTCTCCGTCAGCAAAATCTTGCTCAACACGGGAACTGTCTCGCTGGCTGCATAGTTTTCCATAGCCATGATCAAATGCACTTTGATGGCCGGATCCGTCTCGTTTTCCAGCGCTTGCAGCAACATTGGCAAAGCCTCTTGATCCTGAATTTCAGCAAGGGAAATGATCGTGCGGAGCCGAGTTTCCCGATCCAGACTGTTCATGCCTTTGGCAAGATATCTTTCATACTCTTTATCACCTTGCTCGATGAGGCTGACAGCAAGCTCTGTCACCTTTACCTGACCTTCATGCGCCCAACGATCATTGGGGTATTTTTCCACCAAGACGTCAAATTCTTTGATTGCATTCTCAGGCTGATCCATCTTTTCGTAGCAGTATCCCATCCAAAAATGCGCCTCTGGTACATACTTGCTCTCCGGATACGCACTGATTAGATTACGATAGATCATGACGGCCTGTTCATAGTCATTTTTATAGAACTGCTGTTTTGCCGAAAGGTATAACTCGTACTCCTTTTCTTTTGGCTCCAACGCACCAAAGGCGATGCCATGGGTAACAAGTATGAACCAAGCCATCGCTGACCTTGACAAAAAACTCAGCCTTTTTGTAGGCAATACTCTCATACACAACTCCTTGACCCCTAATCCATCGCTTTCGCCAATTGAAGCTTCAGCAGATAATCGTTTTCCTTGATGGCCTTGCGCACGATTTCGAGCGACCGGCCGTCTCCCTGCGTATCCAAATTGGCAACCTCGATGAACACCGGCTCCATTTCGTTCATCAACTTTGCCAAGTATTTGTGTTTCTTTTTGGAGATTTCTCGGCTGACCATTTTTGATTCCACCAAGAGCTCTTTCGCCAACTTTTTTTCTTCGGAGAAAACCGCAAGCCCTTCTTTGTCATAGCGCCCGTTCTGAATCTGCATCAAGACGAGGGTGCTTTTCTCCAAGTAATCGGACAAGCCGGGCCGCACATAATTTACAGGAGCCACCGAACCCTTCGCCGGAGAGTTGGTGCTAGTAATTTCCGTTTCCTGCACCACATGCTTGTCTACCATTTTGCGCTGAAGCTGTATTCCGGCAAAGACCGCTAACACAAAAACCACCGCCACTTCGGCAATCCGCATCCAGGTTCGTGGCGGCGCAAGGAACTGCTGAATTAGAAGCCAAACGGAATCCGCACTCCACCCGAGTGACTTTTCCCGTTTTGACGCGGCAATCCGCTCAAAAAGTGTGGATTCAATGTAAGCGGGTGCAGCCTGACGCGCCAGGTGTTTTTCTAATAACTTCTGGCTGAACCCAAAACGCTCAAGTGCTGCGTTGCACCGCGGGCAGCTTTTTGCGTGAGCAAGAGTCGCTTGCTTTTCCACCTCGCTGAGCTCGTTGTCCAGCATCGAGGAGATATTTTCTTGATAGATCTTACACTTCATTCGAACAACTCTACAACAAAACCATGATATGTCATTCTCCATTTCCCCAACGGAGATCGTTGACTTTCTCTTTTGCTGCTGACTATTTTCTAAATTTTGATCGCGTATTCTTTTTCTAACCTTTTGGCAATATGATCTCTGGCTCGAAACACGCGCGACTTGACGTTGCCAATGCTGCAGCCCAAGATTTGTGCCACCTCCTCATACGCCAATCCTTCCAGCACGCCCAAAACAAAGGCGGCCCGGTAAATCTCGGGAATTTCCATGAGAACCCGCTGAAAAATATCCGCAAATTCTTGGTGGAAAAACCTTTCTTCCGGATCGATGCTTTCCGTGGTACGCATACCGCCCGGAATGCCTTTCTCCACAAATTCATCGACAGACCGTTGCGGTTTATTTTTGCTTCGCCGGGCCGTCGTAATGGCTTCATTCTTGGCAATACTGAAAAGCCAGGTGGAGAAATATTTGGCATCGCGCAGGGTAGAGAACTTTTTATAGACTTTGAAAAACACCTCCTGCGTCGCGTCAGCGGCATCTTCTTCGTGACCCAGCATGCGAAAAATGAAATTGTATATCGGATGTTGATAAGCCTCAAAAAGTATGCGAAAGGCACGTTCGTCGCCATCCATCGCCTGCCGTATGACGCGATCTTCGTTCTCTACTAATTGCAACTATTTTTCCGTATTAGGTTCGGGCCTGACCTCTCTGCCGAATAAGATAGGGAAAGGTGCAAAAGGTTGCAACGAAATTTCTTGAGGACTCCAGCCTTGCCTCCAAGGATAGAACGCTTCAGCCATCTTTTAGCTTGCTTTTCATCAGCCCATTATCTACTTTTGGCCGAGAATTCACACTACAAAGGGAGGAATAAGTGACACTATGGAAGACTGCACGCGAAGAGAATTTGTAGCAAAGGGGGTTACCCTGACGGCGCTCCCGAGCGTCCTACAAGCTTTAGATACCAATTCAACTCCAACAGCCGGACGTTTGCCCATCATTCTTTGCAGCCGTGGTGAGGAATGGGGCCGCAAAGTTCTGAAACCTGCATGGGAAACTTGGACTCAAACTCACAGCATGTTGGATGCGATAGAAAAAGGAGCGAATGTAGTTGAGCTCGATCCGAACGATCAAAGCGTGGGCTATGGCGGCCATCCCAACGAGGAAGGGATGGTCGAGCTGGACGCCTCCATCATGTCCGGACCGTTGCACAAGTGCGGTTCGGTAGCTTCATTAAGAAATATCAAGACTCCTTGCTCGGTGGCGCGAGTGGTGATGGAACGAACCGATCACATCATGCTCGTTGGTGACGGTGCGAGGCGATTCGCGGTGGCGCACGGATTCAAAGAAGAGAATTTGCTAACGGAAAAATCCAGAGTGGATTGGCTCAAGTGGAAAGAGAATCTCAACAAGGACGACGACTGGTTTCCGCCGGCAGACAATGATTACAGTAAAGAATACCGCGACCGGCCGACCGGAACCATCAATGTTTTGGGCATCGATGAAAAGGGCGACGTTTTTGGCATCACTACCACTTCCGGCTTGGCGTATAAGATTCCCGGAAGAGTTGGGGATTCTCCCATCATCGGCGCGGGACTTTACCTTGACAATCAAGTCGGCGCTGCCGGGGCAACGGGCCGCGGCGAGGAAGTGATTCGCACCTGCGGCAGCTTTTTGGTGGTGGAAAAAATGCGCGCCGGACTGTCACCGCAGGAAGCGTGCGAGTTCGCCTTGAAACGCATTCTGCAAGTCAACAACGGCAAAGCGGATTTCGAGGTCAAATTCGTAGCGGTAAACAAAAAGGGCGTGGTCGGCTGCGCGCAAATTCACAAGAGCCGCGGTCCCAATTGCTCATTCATCACCACCGAGGGATTTCGTGCGATCGAGGGAAGTTTTCTGTTGGAATGATTAAGCAGTGCAGTAATGGAGTATTGGATCATTGGAGTCGTGAGCCTATCCAGTACCTCAGTACTCCATTACTCCAACACTCCAGCAATCCATGCATCACTATAGTCAAGAAATAATCGTCACCCATCATGACTGACACTTTTAAAAATAGACGCCTGACCGAAACGGTCAAATGCGCGGGCTGAGCCTCCAAGTTAGCGCCAAATGAATTGGCCGCAGCTTTGGAAAAGCTGCCAAAGATCCATGATCCCCGCGTGCTGGTCGGTTACAATACTGCCGACGATGCCGGCGTTTTCAAGCTGAGCGATGACTTGGCCTTGGTGCAGACCGTCGATTTTTTCACCCCAGTGGTTGATGATCCCTACATGTACGGCCAAATAGCCGCTGCCAACGCCTTGAGTGACGTGTACGCAATGGGCGGAACGCCCATCGTTGCACTAAACATTCTCGGCTTTCCCAAGGACCTCTTTCCTTTAGAGGTGATGGCGGAAATTCTGCGTGGCGGCAATGACAAGACTGCCGAGGCGAATACCGTCATCGTCGGCGGGCACACAGTTACCGACGATGAGCTAAAATACGGCTTGGCCGTAACCGGCGCCATTCACCCGGATCGCATCCTCACCAATTCTGGCGCCCGGCCGGGAGACGTACTTTTTCTCACCAAGCCCATCGGCACGGGAACCATCACAACGGCGCTGAAGGCGGGCAAGGCCTCGGCGGAGATGATTCAAAAGGTCACTGCTGCCATGGCCCAGCTCAATAAGACCGCCGCTGAAATTAGCCTTCGAGTAGGCGCTCACGCCTGTACCGACATCACCGGCTTTGGCTTGTTGGGACATGCTTTGGAGATGGCCGAAAGCAGCGGCGTCAGCTTGGTTATCGAGTACGCAAAAGTTCCCATTTTTCTCGAAGCTGTGCTGACCACGCAGCAAGGCTTCATTCCCGGCGGCACGCGGGCCAATCGCCTGTACGTTGCTCCCAAAGTGACTTTTGCCGATCGTTTGGGAGAGATCGAGCAGCTTTTGTTGTGCGATCCACAAACGTCCGGAGGATTGCTTGTGGCGGTCGCGCAAGAAAAGGCAGAAGAGATGCAAAGGGCGTTAAAGGAGGCTGGATTGGAACATAATATTATCGCGGAAGTGACGACGGATTCGCCTGGGCAAATTCGAGTGAAGTGACCGACAATCGCAGCGGAAATGCTTCCGGTGCGAGTAATTGAACGGGCCACTCATCCTGCTTCTCACGATCGCTCAGGAAATCTTTCCGGTGCGCAAAATCGCAGTGGATATGTACGCCACGCTTCTTCCATGAGATGGCCAGGGGAAAATACATCCTCCCGCTTGTGAGGATGATAGATTGGCGGACGGGCAGAAAGGGGATTTGAAGCACTGTCGGCGAGTGGCCTTACCCAGCATCAAAAGCTTCGATAGGGACTTCTACAGTTTGTTCAGGAGTCTCGTGTTCTTCGTGGATCGCCTTAAAACGTCTTTCAATAGCCAGCAGGGCATCAGCGGGATAGTAACGCTCACCACAACTCAAGCAGATTTCGCACGGCACGTTGCGAACGATTAGATATTTGCCCTCACGTCGATAGACATACTCCACTCGACGCTCCACAAATTCTTCGCCCCCGCAAAAATGGCATCTTCTATTTTCCGTAGAACTATCTCCAGCGAATCCTGGCATTAATGAACTTGGGCTGCGTGGGAATATAAGTTGTGATGATCACTCCCTCACTGATTCATCAAGGCTTGTACTATCGAATCAATGCCATCTTCTTCGTCAAAAACCAATCTCTAAATCTGACACTGTACAGATAGATGCCCGAGGCCACATCTCGTCCGAGTCTATCTTTGCCATTCCAACTAATAGCAGAATCTCCGGCAGATTCTGGCGCATCCTCAAACATAGCGACTTCACGCCCTTGAATATCAAAAATCCTCAGGGTGACTTGACCGGTTGTCGGCACGTAGTAACGGACTTTTGTTTGAGAGTTAAAGGGATTAGGGTAGTTTGAATAAAGAAGAAAATTCATTAAACGTATATCTTCTGTACTGACTTTTGTAGGAGCACGGGTATACGCGTACAAGCTATTTTGAAGTGTTCCGGCATAAATCGTGCTATGATTCAAGCGATCACTTTCAATAACCATTATCTCGGGCTTGTGCCATCCGTTATTCATCTCCGTCCAGCTAAGACCACCGTCTTCACTTACCAGTACCCCTTTTGACGGCAATCTAGTGGATGGACTAGGACTTGCTGGATCAGCAGACCTGCTCATCGTTCCCATATAAAAAAGCTCAGGATTTTCAGGATCAATTGATAAGCAAGTACCTTGATCGCCAAGAAGCTTCCAATTCTGGCCCCTATCTTCACTAATGTACAGACCGATATGATTAGCAACAAAGACCTGCTGAGGATTATGAGGATGAATATAAAGATTCCAGTAACCCGGATTTGAAAGAGCAATTTGGGATGAGCAAACTTGCCAGCTTTGCCCACTATTTTGAGTTTTGAAAACATTATGAAAGGTACAGGCGTAGACAACCCTTGCATCAACTGGATCGACGATCACATTCACGATATTGCTATCAGCGAGTCCGGCTTCCTGCCAACTTTCCCCCCGGTCGTCGCTTTTGAAAACACCTTTGTGTGTGGTCGCCAGATATATATAATGGCACGTGCTGTCGTAGAAGACGTCCATATCACTGCCATTAATCTGATCAGGTAGTCCTGTTGTCTTTTTCCTCCAACTTTTCCCGTTGTCTATTGATTTGAAAAAGCCACCACATAGATATACCGCACCTGAAGGATTCGGAAAGGTATTACTGTCAAGAGCTAGATACACAATACTGGTATCCAGCGGATCAATGACGATTTTTTTCACACTTTGTTGAGTCGTATCCATTACATCTATCCGAACTGGGTGCCATGTCTTCCCTTCATCAGTGGACAAGTATGGGTAATTGCTGGTGCCCACGTAGATACTTTTGCTATTTTTCGGATTAATGGCTACCGAATAAATAATCCGTCCTTTTATTTCTTGGCCGATATCTTGCCAATTTCCACCTCCGTTTGTGCTTTTGTATAGACTTCCATTAGCCGTACCTAAGTAGAGAGTATTCATCACAGCATCAATTATCACGGTGTTGGCTTTTTTTTCGCAAAGTCCGTTGTTTTGGGGCTTCCAAATTTTGCCACCGTCTGTGCTTTTCCATAACCCTTGATCATCTGTACACACATAAAGTATATGCGGATTATTGGGATCGATGGCGATTTTCCATACAAGAGATGCTTTCAGATTGTTATTGATACAATACCAACTTTGGCCTCCGTCCTCACTCTTAAAAATGCTGCGATAAGGCTGGCTTGAGAGCCGCTCAAGAGCAGACCCGCAGACATTGAAGCCCACAACGTAGACAACGTCAGGGTTTTGCGGATCTATTTTCAGGTCATTCGGAATGTACAAATCTTCAAGACCACTAATAATGTTTCCCCATGTCTTCCCGCCGTCGACGCTTTTAAAGATGCCCGTTCCATAGAAACGGGGTGAAAAGTTTGCAGCATAGTAAATAAAGCCTTCTCGCATGCGGTCATACTCCACACAAAAGCCGCCAAGATTGCCAAAGGATAAATACTTCCAGGTTATTCCCTCATCAGTAGATTTATAAAGACCGGTCTGAGCACAAAGTACTTCTTGCGGATTAAAAGGATTGATTTCAAGGTCGCGCCAGATGTTATTCGAATTTTCTTCAGTCACAAATTGCCAACTGTGACCAGCATCTTGACTCTTAAAAACCCCGTCATAGCCACTGAGATATATAATATTCGGGTTTTGTGGGTCAAACTCCAGGTCATAGCCTCCTTCTGTTAGAACACTATCATTTAGGCAGATCCATTGTTTGCCGCCATCCTCACTTTTGAACACGCCAGTAGTAAAGACAGTTACATAGAGTAGATTTCGGTTTTGCGGATGAATAATAATGTCTCTGACATTCCCTCCGTGTGGACCGACATTCGACCAAAAATTATCACCGGCCGTGACATTGCCTGCCAGAAAAGTGAGGAACCAGGTCACCACAATTCCTTGACTTACACAAAATATCCATCGCTTTGGGAAAAGCATTTTACACCTTCTATGAACAATAGGCAGGGAAGGCATTCTCTCGTGTTAAGACAACATTTAGTAATTACTGACACTCCCGTAGTTTCGATAGAATCGAGCGCCATCGCTTTGCGCACAGACTGCCAAAGTGATGGTGTAGTCTGTGTTGGCTTGGTAGGTCACTTCACCGCTAGCGCTATAGTCTCTATTCTGACCGAGTGGTAAGTCCTGGACCCAAAAAGAACTCCAAATGGTCCAAGTATTATCACAAAAGTCAGACGTGGCGTTTTTATCATCATTTATTCTGTCATATTTGCCATAATGAGCCCAGTAATAGGTCAGGTTACTTGACCCGGTTGTAAACCCATCCGAATCTTGGCCATTGCTACCTGAAACGTTCACGACATAGCACACAGGCAGTGGAGGAGGTGGATCAGGTTCTGATTCCATCGTCTGAGCCAAACCGAATCCAAAACGCCAAATGAGCAAAAAAATGGTCAAAATGAAGGCTCGTGAAAATTTGCTCTTTTTCATGATAGCCCTCCTTTTTGAAGATTGAAAGAATGCCTTCCCTAACCTTCTATCTGTGGAAAAACGCTATATAATCCTTCGCGGCGGGGAAAATATCTCCCAATATTTATCCCGAATTATTCAATTCGATTGCGGAAAACTAATCACGAGGGCAGTCTGGTCATACTCAACTCAACTAGCAAGAATTGGACTCGCCCAATATTTGTTCACTCGGGGCCGCATTCTCCCAGCATTGAGTAGGTCAATGTCTAATCAATAGCCTATTCAGTACTTTTTATATTTCCACAAAGCACTTCCTCGGCGGCTGACAGGACTCCGGATCAACCACGTTATTATCCGGCCCCACCACATTGGCTGTCTTGAGACAAGTATATTGCGCCGTCAATGCGAATTCTTGTTCATCCATGTGGCGCAGCAAGTCGGGAACTTGAGTGGCTTTGCTCATGAATTTCGCACAGACTGGTTTATCGTTTCTCATTGTGAAATCTCCCAAATCATAATCCAAACGGCTTTGATGGAGTAGTGGAGTGTTGGAGTGATGAAGAAACAAGGTAACAGTTCAGCCCAGTCGAAAATGAATGTCATTCCGACCAAAGGGAGGAATCTTTGACGGCAGGAGTATAGACATTCAGTAGATCATTCGCCATACAGATTTCTCGCTCCGCTTCGAAATGACAATGAGCCTGAACTGTTACGAAACAAGCAAAGGCGCGTAGGCCGCTCCATCACTCCGGCTCTCTAGAACTCCATCTCTCCAAAACCTCATCTTTCCAACGAGGTTTACGCCGCCGTCAAATCACGCATCGCCTTCTTGAGCAGATTCTTCGCCAAGATCACCTTGTATTCGTTCTTCTCAAGAGTGACGGCCGCTTTTATTTCTTCGGCCCCGGCTTTTTCCACCAATTCATCGGTGAGCTCTTGCCCTTCCAGCACCGCTTCCGCTGCTTTGGCGCGCCAGGGTTTGGGGGCAACACCGCCAAAGACCACCCGTACGTCGTTGAGTCTTTTGCCGGAAATTGAGGCGGCAACCGCAACGCTAACCATGGCAAAGTCAAAGGATCGACGCTCGCGGAATTTGAGATAATGACTCTTGCCGTCACTTTTGGGCACAATGATGGAGGTAATCATCTCCTGCGGCGAGAGAACCGTCTCATGCAACACGTCTTTCTCCGGTAACACGTAGAGATCGTCTAGCGGCAATTCTCGCTCGCCGGTCGGTCCCAGTATGTTTACTTTGGCGTCCAAAGCGATCAGCATAGGCGCCAAGTCCGAAGGATGGACAATGAAGCACGGCCCACCGCCGAGGATGGCGTGGTACTTGTTTTCGCCGTTCACCGCAAAACAAACATCACCGCCTTTGCGCAAGCAGGGGAAATGCCGGCTGCGATAATACCAGCACCGCGGTCGTTGACACAAGTTGCCGCCTACCGTTCCCATATTGCGCAGTTGCAGGGTGGCAATGGACTTTGCTGCCTCCACCAAGCCGGGATACTTTCCCACCAAAGGACTCTTGATGAATGCCGTCAACTTGAGAGTGGCTCCGATATGCAGCCCGTCCTCCTTTTCCTCAAGGTGATCGAGCTCCTTCACCGCCTTTAGATTGACCAGTCGCTCCGGCTTGACCAGCCCCTCCTTCATTCTTGCCAGAGCATCGGTGCCGCCGGCGTAAAGAAGGGATGCTCCCTCGGTCGCGGACAGCAAAGCCGGAATGCTTGCTACTGTCTTCGGATACACGTATGCGAAATTCTTCATCTCGCTCCCTCCTTTCCTTTGGCCAAAGCCATGAGCACCTTATCAGGCGTAATCGGCAGCTCGCGGATGCGCACGCCGATGGCGTTGGCTACCGCGTTGGCAATGGCCGCCGGACCCGGAATAGCTGGCGGCTCACCCAGACCGATCACACCCCTATGCGATTCGTCGATGATGGTCACGTCAAACTCCGGCATCTCCATGGCGCCCGGCACCTTGTAGTTCTCCAAGTTGGGATTGACCATGATGCCGGTATTTGAATCCAAAATGCGATTCTCTAACAAGGCGTATCCGAGTGCTCCAATCATGGCGCCGTTCACTTGGTTCGTGGCCGTCAGCCGATTGACCACCAGCCCACAATCCTGAGCAGCGGTCACTTTCAGCACCCTAACTTCGCCGGTCTCGGTGTCCACTTCCACTTCGGCGAATTGGCAGCCGGCGGTTCCACTGTCCGACAGGCCTTCGGACCAAGATTCCTGCTCGGAAATCGGTTGGTTGCCCAAAAGGGAGCAAGCCTTTTTCCAAGAAAGCTTTCTGTTAGGATCGTCTTTGGCAATGATCTCTTTGTTCCGAATTTGCAAATCTTCCGGCTGAACCTGCAACTTTGCAGCGGCTTTTTCCAGCAATTTTGCTTTGACTTTATCCGCAGCATTTTTAATCGCCGGACATACCGAGGCCGCCGTCGTGCTGCCGCCGCTGCCCGGGGCCCAGGGATAATCGCTTTCGCCGATCAACGGCTTGACATCGTGGAGATCAAGCCCCAACTCCTCCGCCACCACGCCGGCAACGATGGTGCGCGTGCCCACACCTATATCCTGTGTGCCGATCTTGACATCCACACTGCCGTCGGGATAGATGGAAACGATGGCTTTGGTTTCCTTGTTGCCGCCGCCGCCCCAGCGTCCGGTGCCGATGCCCATACCGCGCTTGACAGGGCCAGAGTCGCTGCCGCTGGGCTTGCGTCTTTGCCAACCGAATTTCTCCGCCGCCACGTGATATTCTTTGGCGCGGGTCTCGCTGCGATCGTTCTTGCGGCGCAGTTCCAGAGGGTCCATTCCCAATTTTTCCGCCAGCTCATCCATGATCGAATCCATAGCGAAAGCGGCCTGCGGGTGGCCGGGGGCGCGCATGGGTGCTCCCGGACCGGCGTTGATAAAGACGTCGTGATGGGTGATTTTGTAATTGGGAAAGAAATAGATGTACGGCTGCGGAACTCCGGCGCCGCCGCCGATACCGCCGGTGCCGTAGGATTCCATTTCAAAAGCGGTCAGCGTTCCATCACGCTTGGCGCCGATTTTGAGCTTTTGCACTGAGGAGGGACGGTTGCCGGTGCAGAGAAATTCCTCCTCGCGGTCGAGCATGAGCTTGACCGGCGCGCCGGCTTTCTTGGCCAAATCCGCGGCAATGAAATTATAGGCCCGCGCCCACAGCTTGCTGCCGAATCCGCCGCCCATGTGGTGGGTGATGACGTGCACTTTGTTCTCTGCCATGTCATAATGTTTGGCTACCGCGCTGCGAACTCCGTGCACGGCCTGTGTCGAGTCCCAGAGATACAGCTCGTCGCCCCGCCATTCAGCTACACAGCCGTGGGTTTCCAGGCAAGAATGCGTCTGCACCGCCAGGCGATAGGTTTGCTCGATGACCACGTCGGCTTCGGCAAAGCCTTTGGCCACGTCCCCTTCGCTCCGCTCTTGGGGCTTGCCGAGGTTGGTGTCTCGCTCGCTGAATACTTTTGCGGCATCGGGCTTCATGGCCTCTTCTTCTACCACGGTGAAAGGCAACACCTCGTAATCGACTTGGAAAAGCTCCAAAGCGTCATCGGCAATCCCTTCGCTCACGGCCGCGACCGCTGCCACTTCATCGCCGGCAAACAAAACTTCGTCTTTGATCTTGCTCAACACCGCCTTGACGCCCGGCAGCGCTTCCACTTTTGAGGCATCCACACTCTTGATCTTGGCATGTGGATACGGACTACGCAAAATTCGCCCATACAACATGCCCGGCAGTTGGATGTCATAGCTGTATTTGGCCTTGCCGGACACCTTGTCCGCTCCGTCCACGCGCGGGTAGGGCTTGCCCAACAGGCGCATTTCTTCCATTTTTTTCCAGCCTGCCATAGGATTACCCTCCTTTCCGCATGGTTTGCGCCGCTTCCGCCACGGCAGCAAAAATGTGGGGATAGGTGCCGCAGCGACAAATATTGCCGGAAACGCCCATTTTAATCTCATCGAGTGATGGCTGCGGATTTTCGCGCAGCAGCGCCGTGCTGGAAACAATGAATCCCGGGGTGCAAAAGCCGCACTGCATGGCGTCGTGTTTGACAAAGGCTTCCTGCACGGGCGACAGCTTGCTGCCTTTGGCCAATCCCTCCACAGTTTCGATTTTCGCGCCGTCGGCGTCCAAAGCCAGCATGCTGCAAGCCAAAATCGTGCTGCCGTTCAAGATCACGGTGCAGGCGCCGCACTCGCCGCGGTTGCACACGCGCTTGCTTCCGGTAAAGCCTAATTGATCGCGGATGGCGTCTAACAAAGTCGTGCGCGGCTCTACTTCCAGACGATGCTTTTTGCCGTTGACCGTCAAGGCAATCTGCACTTTAGCAGGACCGCGTATCGTAGCGCCTTCAGACCCGCTTTCAGTTGTCGAACTGCTAGCAGCCGCGCCTACCGTCACCGTGCCGACAATGCCGCCCCCCAAGCCTTTGATGAAACTGCGGCGGGAGATGGTGGATTTGTTTTCAGTTTCGCTCATATGATCCCTCCAAATACATTTGGTAAAGGGATTACTTCTATTTCATGACACTTGTTTTAGTGAAGAAAGAAGTTAATCTCGATTCAATTTAAACGATTGACGCTCCATTGTCAAGCCGTTTTTAGCGATAGAGGTCGGAGCAATGTCTCAAAAATCTATTGCTAAAAAAAGTTTAATGCACTATATTGGCCGCACATTGACAGGAATTTTCACCAAAGATAGGAGGATTCATGAGACGCTTTTATTTGCTTCTGCTGGTTGTGGCGGCTGTAGTTCTTGGACTCCTGTTCGCCAACGGCATTGCCAAGACGGAAAAATCCACCATTCAGCTCAAGGGCGTAGCACATGCTTGTTGCGCCGATGAAATCACGAGCGCACTGAAAAAAGTGGATGGCGTGAAATCCGCTGAGGTGTCGGTAGAAAAAGCTACTGCCACTGTCGAGTTCGATGCGGACAAGACCAACATACTGGCGCTGGAGACGGCGGTGGCCGATATCGGCTTTGATGCCGGATCGACAAAGGCAAAAAATCCGCACAAGTGCGGCGAGCTGAAGGAAGGCGAAGCCAAGCAGGAAGCAAAAGGCAAATGCTGCGGCTGTCCCAAAGCCGGTTCAGGCGGAGGCAAGTAAAGCGGCAACAGCTTTCGAGGATCAGGAACGACGATCACGCTTGCTTGAGGAGTAAACGGACAGTTATACTGTATATCAAATACATGAACGCCGAGATCCTACATCTGATCCCATCTCATGAACAGCAAGCCGGAATTTCACAGCGAGATCAATTGGTCTCGCTTTTTTTATAATTAAACCTGTGAGGTCTTGGAGACCTTACAGGTTTGCTGATTTTTTCATTGCATGAAAAGCATCGTCAAAACTTGTTTGCTTTTACTACTGGTTTTATTCTTCGCGGGCTGCCGGGTCGACCACGGCCTCGGCACCTTGGATTCCAAGATATCCGGTAAGATTCTTTTCCTCAATCCGCAAAAGCAGCCGGCCTACGTGGAAGCGGTGCGCGTGGTGGCCGCCGTCAACCTGCCGCCGCAAAACCTGGGGGACGTGGTGTTCACCAACAGTTCTATCAATCTGAGCAAGGAACAGCCAGAGTACGAAATTCCCGCACCCATCACCACTTACCAAATGGTGGCGGCCATCTATAAGAAAAAGGGCGAAGCCTGGAATTACGCCAACATTTTGGGATTTTACGGCTATGATCCCATCAACTACAAGTTCGAGTACAAGCCGGTGGTGCTAAGCAAAGAGCATCCCATCGCTTCCGGGATCGACATTTATTGTGATTGGTCGCTGCTGAGGCCATAGGGTAAAATCCGATCATCGAGGCGCACTGAATGAGCGAATTAAGTTCCAAATCTTAAATGACAAATCCCAGACAAATTCCAATACCGAAGTTCGAACCATCAGATCACTTGCATCGAACGTTGTCGAAGGAATGAGAGCAACAATTCTGACATTCATCTGCTGTTTGCTCGTCTCGCAAGCCTGTTTTGCGCAGGCTCAAGGGACCGGTACGATCTCCGGACATGTGTACAACGGCGATTCCAAGGTGCCGCTGCGGGGCGCCAATCTGCAGATCATCGGCACGTTTTTGGGAGGCAGCAGCGACGCGAACGGCTACTACGAAATTGCCGGGATCGCACCGGGGCAATATATTCTCAGAATCAGTTACATCGGTTTCAAGCCAGAAAAAGTGGCGGTCGTGGTGAAATCGGAGAGTATGCCGGCGGTGGACATTTCCCTCAAACCGTCACCGATCGAAGTGAGTCAGATCGTCATCACCAGCTCGCGCCAGCCTGAGGATTTGGCTTCCGCAGCAGCCAGCGTCAGCATTTTGGATAAAGATGCAATCCAGCGGCGCAACAACTTTCGCATCGATGAAGCCCTACTGAGCGTCTCCGGATTGACGGTGGTGGGCGAAAATGTCAACATTCGCGGCGGTTCCGGCTACAATCGTCTGGGCGGCAGCCGCATGTTGGTGCTTTTGGATGAAGTCCCCATCTTGACCAGCGATTTGGGCGCGGCGAATTGGAACATCCTGCCGGTGACGGAAATCGAGCACATCGAGGTCTTGAAAGGCGCAGCCTCGTCTCTATACGGCTCGGGCGCGCTCAGCGGTGTCGTCAATATCATCACCAAGAAGCCAAGCCGCGAGCACAGCTTTTCCATTCGCCAAAGCGCCGGGCTTTACGACGAGCCGTCGGTGCCGGAGTGGAAATGGACGACCCGGCAGCTCTACTATAACCGCACCGACGTCAGCTACTCGAAAACTTTTGGCCCGCTCGGCATCAGGTTGGCTGTCTCTAACCACCACTCGACCGGCGACCGTGAAAACGGCTACTTCAATCGCTGGTATTTGACCGGCAAGACGCAATGGAACCTGCCGGGACAATCCACATTGACGGTCTATTCCACCTACAGCAACGAAGACCGCGAGCTGTTTTTGCAATGGCTGGAACAGAACAAGGCCCTCAACGTCCCGCCAACAGAGCGCGGCAATCGCTTCAAACTGACCGGCTTTGTCGGTTATGTGGTCTATCAAAAATTGTTTTCGCCAACCCTGTCCAGCAAGATACGCGTTTCCTACAACCAGCAGCTCGTCGGCATTCCTTTCAATATCAGCAATGCTTTTACCCCGGCCTTGGGTTTAAGTGGCGAAGTGCAGTTGAACTGGAAGCCGCACCATGATCACAGCCTTTCCATCGGCTTGGATTACAAGCGAGATTTGGTCGAGTCGCTCTTTTATGGGAAAAGGCAGGCGAACGGCTTGTCGCCCTATTTCCAGGAAATTTGGAAGCTCACCGACCTGTGGCAACTCAATGCCGGCCTCCGCTGGGACACCTACACCTTGGTGGGCGATTCCGTGGAGACGCAGCTTAGTCCCAAGATTGGCGCCAGTTTCCAGCCGCTGGCTGGGACGATTTTGCACTTTTCCTTTGGTCGCGGTTTCCGCGCCGCCACGGTGGTGGAGCGATTTATCGACATCAAATCGCGATCTGGAGACTTTAAGGCGCTACCAAACCCTGATCTGCAGCCTGAGCGATCCACCCTGTTCGACGTGGGCGTTCGCCAAAGCATCGGCGAATCCATTTACGCAGAAGTTACTGCTTTCTACAACCGCTACAAGAATCTGATCGAGCCGACGCTGGCGGCCGATCTGACGGCTCAATTCAAGAACTATCCGGCGGCGCGCGTTGTCGGCCTTGAATCGGAAATACGATGGCGGTTGTGGAAGAATCGCCTTTCATTCCTTGCCTCCGCCACCTGGATGGATCCGCGAGAGATGCAATCCGGCCAGCCGCTGCTCTATCGCCCGCGGTTCATCGGCTACTTTGCACCTTCCTTGAACCTTGGTCCCTTCACCCTTGAAGCCGACTACCGCTACATGGGCCGTATCGAGCGCGTAGCCGTGTACCCGTTGGACGAGCGCGTGCCCACCAAAGTCTGGGACGTGCGCTGGATTTATCGCCGGGAGCCACTGCAGATTCAAGTCTACGTCAAAAACGCGGTGAACTATAACTATACCGTTTCTGAGCGGGTGTTGGGAGAGTTACGAAATTTCGGCGTTGCCATCAGCGGTGATTTTTGAGTTGGTGGCGCCTGGTCAAAATACATAATGGTAGGCAAAACTATTTGAGGCAAAACCATTAAGAGCAAAAGATTTTTCCGGTAGGCCTAATGAGAGAAATAGCGACCAACTGCGCGGACATAATCCAACCAATTTCCCTAATAGTTTTGCTTGCAATCGTTTTGCCTTTTCTTGGCAAGTCTGAAAAACGAATTGAAAAAGCAAAGTGACAGCTTGAACCCATGAGTTCGACAATGAGAATACTCAATGTATTTTTTGTGGTGATGATGATTTGTTTCTTCCCGGCTCTCCTATCAGCGCAAACGAAAACGATGGAGCGGAAATATGTGCCCATCATTCTCAAAGGCTATCAAATGCCCTTGACGGAAATGGTCATCGCTGATTGGCACGCCTACCGTTACGATGCCGGCAACGATGCCTGGACCGCCATTCCATTCCAGGTAGATGAAGTGGACGCCGAGGGCAAGTACAACAAGGAAACCGACGGACGGATCGACATCAACGACGAGGTTCTCCTTATGCCGGAGGATCTGGGAGATCAGGCGCCGGTGCATCAATGGATTGATGACGCCGATGCCAGAGCCGCTTCACGCTTAGAGCTGGCTTTCCGAGACACCGTCAGTAATAACCGAGCCGGCTGGGTATACTTGTTTCAGCATCTGCGCCAGCCGCCAGCCGTCCCCGGTTATTTGGATCACTCGCCTCCGCCCGCCGGAACTGCAGCCGACACCATCAAGAGTCAAGCCTATCGAATCGGCCACAACAACGACGGCTGGATGGATTTCGTCTCGTTGGCATCTGATCCCAAGCTCGATCTCATTGATCGCATGAAGCTGCGGCTCAAAGGCGATACGCCCTTTGGCGGCATTGGCCAGTACGCAATTACGGAAGATTCTCTCAACAAGGACAAGACCAATTATCATCACGGCCAGATCCGCGCCTTTCTCGATGTCGAGACTCTCTTATCCGTGCCGCAACTTTGGCCCACGCCTTTTGATGTGAATTATCAGCTTCATTACTATCCCCACTCCTTTGCCATCGGCGTCAAAGACGCGCAACTGGAGAATCCGCTCATTCTGGTGGCTGCCGGGCTGAAATCCCTGCGCCAATCCCTTGACCTGAGCGCCAACGCCATTGGGATGAACTTTTTCTCCGAGAATAATGGGGCAGGTATTCCGGTGGACGGTAATCCGGACAGTCCAAATGTTACTTTGGAGCAATCCAGTGGAAGACACTGGTTGATGACCAGCGGCAGCCAAGGCACCATCATGATGATACTGGAAATGCCGACCATCCCTGGCGCTACGACCAGCATCTATTATCGTGACAGCGCGGCCGGGGGCACCAATGACGGCACTCCGGAAACCGGCGACCAGCGCTCCTACAGCGACATGGGTCTCTGGGTATCAGGCAGCACTCTGGCCACCGATAAAATTACCATGAATTTCACCACCTACTTTCTCGATGAGCCAAATCTGGACGCCCCCTTCGCTCAAGAACTATTCAAGTGGGTGGAGCATCCGCTGTTTTTCACCGCGTCGGAACAGATCATGACCTCTGTGCAATCGCAAGCCGCCGGAACTCCGGAGGATTTCCAGTTGCACCCAGCCTACCCTAATCCCTTTCATCCAGGCCGGCAACGCTTGCAAATCGTGTTCGAGTTTCTCCGGCCCGTCGCTGACTACGATGTGAGCATCTATAACATGCTTGGGCAAAAGATCGCCGAATGGCAAAACCAGTCGACATCGCTTGGCCGTCACCAACTACAATGGGATGGGCGAGACGAAAGGGGCCGGCTAACACCACCGGGAGTCTATTTCTATCGACTGCGACAGGGCGCACAATACCAAATCCGCAAGCTTGTTATATTTTAGCCGCTCAGGAATTGCAATGAAACCCTCTGAAGATCGGATCCTCGAAAGTGTTCAGCAGCGGATGAGGACCTATATCCAAAGCACGTGGCGTCAGCAGAGGCGGACGGCCGGGTTCTGACATTTGCCGATCTGAAAAATCCCCGCGATTTCCGAAATCTTGCGGCATGAGGGTATTGTCGAAGGTGACCGTGTTGCCATTCGAGGCGAGTATAAAGCAAACTATGGTATTGCCGATTAAGATGATCTGAGAGAGAGCCATGAATGCCAAGTCGTTGATCGCGCGCATCACAAGCTGGCTGCTTCGCGGAGCAAGGAGCGGGCTGCTGCCTTTTTCCCTGACGTTTTTAGGCTGTGCCGGCGTCTTCCACTCGAGTGCTCCAATCGATACCGGCCCGGTAAAGCCGTGGAACGAGCTTTCAGCCCGGGACGTTCGTTATCGCCCGGCGCTGAGAAATCCGCGTGAGATGGAGATTTTGTTGCTATGGCAAGTAAACAATATCCGGCTGCTTTCAGAGGAGGAAAAGCTCTCCCTTGAGGATAGCCTCGGCATACCGGCTAATGCGCCGCCGCATTTGTTTGTCTGGACTTCTGAAATGATCGAAAGGCCGGCGCAGATGCAGGTCCGCTACCACACCTTAAGACCGGATATCAGCAAAATCATTGAGGATCGGTTCAACGGCAACCGCCTGCGCTTTTGGGACTTTTCCGACCTGCTTATCGAAGGACAAAAGCTGCAAATGATTCGACGGCTGACTTTGACGAGCTATGAGATAGATTGCGAGATCGATTCCAGCCGAGTCGGGGACTATGATCGGCAAAGTAGATTCTGGCAGTTCTACACCAAATCAGAGCCTTGGCTGACCATCACTCCGGCATTGAGCGATACCGCCAGAAAAATTGTGGGTGAAGAGCAAAATGCCTATCTTAAGGCACGAGCTTTGTACCGCTGGCTGCATGAAAACGGCAAGTATGTTTATCCGCCCAAGGAACGCGGCGCTGTGCCCATGCTGGAAACGCTGCAAGGCGATTGCGGCCAGTTTTCGTACCTGTTTATTGCCCTATGCCGGGCTGTAGGCGTCCCGGCGCGGTTGGTAGCCGGTTTCAGACTGAATGAAAACGACAAACTGGGTTACCACGCCTGGGCTGAGTGTTTTCTGCCCAATTATGGCTGGGTGCCGGCGGACCTGACCGCCGAGGGCAGCGAATTCGGCAAGCTGGACAATCGCCGGGTCATCAGCTCCGTGGGTATGAACATCATGCTGCCCGGTCTTCCGGAATGGGCCAACTATAAAAACAGCGGCGCGGAAAACGGCGTGACGGATTTCATGCAATTCGCCACAGTGGTCAAGAATGGATTTGCTGCGGATATTACCTCAGAGGTGAAGGTGCTTAAAGCCAAATTGCGGTGAGACGGAGAGATTCCTTGAATTATACTTTGACTGCGGTTAGATTGGAAAAGACATGAACGACAAACAATATTACGTCTACATTTTGGCAAGTATTTCCGGCGTTCTTTACATTGGCATGACTAACAATCTGCAGCGCAGGATTTGGGAACACAAACAAGGATTGGTCGATGGATTCACTCGAAAGTATCATGTGAAAAAGTTGGTTTACTACGAGACTACGAATGAGGTAATAGTGGCGATAGCGCGAGAAAAACAGTTAAAAAAATGGCGCCGGGAGAAGAAAATCGCCTTGATTGAATCGATGAATCCAGCATGGAAAGATCTTTACGATGAGCTATGAATTTTGAGAACCAACGCCCGAATTTTGGCATGAATTGTCATTTCGAGCGAAGCGAGAAATCTATGAGCGATGAATCC
>DYKH01000251.1 GCA_020722685.1 Caldithrix sp.
GGACAATTGGAGGCAAGAATACAGACGGTTATCTAATGAAAACAAAATGGAGTTTCTCAAGTTGTTGGACAGACTTAATAAAGATCGGGAGCGTAAGAAAACCATTACCAGCTTGCAGAAATTCCGAAGACTTGTTGAACACTATTATCCAAATGGGGAAATGCCGCCTAGGACGCCAAAAGAAGACAAACTTCATCAGCTTACTAGTGGCCATAACCGAACAGAGAATGGAGGTGAACAATATGACTCAACGACTCATTACATGTCCCGAATGCCGAGGAGAGGGCGACGTAACAGTAAGCTATTACGCGCATAGCGTAGGAAGAGAATTCAATGTCAGTGATATTCCCTGCCCGGTTTGTGACGGCACTGGTCAGGTGTGGAAAACGATGACTCCAGGGCATTACATCCCAGCAGACCAGGAGGATGATGGCGATGTGTGATGAAGATATGATCACGTATGGAGCTGGCAAGATTAGTAAATCATCTATGTGCCAATGGAAACGAGAGTATCCCACAATGCGAATTGATTGGCGGTCTGCAGACCATGCCATCAAGGAAAAGGACATGTGATTATGGCCGGCAGGCGTGATCCCAGCCGAACAGAACTGATTCCATCCGAAGACAACAAGGTGTTGCTGAAACTGTTGGACCGGCTTACGGCCTATCGATCCGCCTTGGATCTGATTCCTAAGTCCTCTATCGCGCAGAGCATGATCCGGGGGTATCTTGATAACAAGTGGCTGGACGACCCAGAGATGGAGCGCCGGGCGCTTCAGGCTCTTGCGAAGCACGTAGCGCCGCTTGGCAGGGACTTTGTGGATGCAATCAAGGTTCAACTCCAAATCATCGGGGATCGTGAGATGTCCGAACGGAACCAGGCGAAAATCCGAGCTGAATTGGCCGCTCAGGCGCGGGCGGTCTTGCGGGACATTCTCGGGACCGCTCAGCTCTCTGACGACGATAGACTGCGCATAGAGGCGCTGATTGATAATGTTAAATAACCTTCGCGACATAGAGCATGCTCTGGCCGAAGCGGAATCGCTGCAACCCCAGGCCGGTCTTTCCGAGGCGGAAGCCTTGTTGCGGTTCATGCAGAAGCTCCAAATCATTGATAAGCAGGGGCGTCTTGTGCCGTTTCGGCTCAACCGATCTCAGGAATTGGTGTTCGAGCGGATCATGGCAGCTAGGGAGCTGCACAAGCCGGCGCGATTCATCTGCTGTAAGGCCCGGCAATTGGGGATTTCGACCCTCATTGAGGCCTTTATCTTCGCGCTCATCTCGTTACAGCGACACCGCAGCGCCCTGGTGGTGGCGCATTCGGTAGAGTCTGCGGCGATCATTTTTGAAATGACGCATCGGTTTCACCGTTACAGTGTGGGACTTCCGCTGTTGAAGCGTTCAAGCGCCCGGTTGATAGCCTACAATCCGCCCCATGAATCGTGGATGCGCATCGATACGGCGAGCAATCCCAACCTGGGCCGCGGCGCTACGCTGAACTATGTGCATGCCAGCGAAGTGGCCTTTTGGGAGAAGCCGGAGGACCCCATTCTCGCGATCAACCAATCTGTGCCGCAGCATTGGGATTCTTTGGTCTTCTGGGAGTCCACGGCCAACGGAACCGGCAACCTGTTCCATCGGACATGGATCGCCGCCGAGCGCGGGGAGTCAGAGATGGAGCCCATATTCCTGTCCTGGAAGGGGTTCCCTGAGTATTTTCTGCCGTTGAAACAAAGCACGGGCCCTCTTGAGCCGGAGGACGAGAGGTTCGCGACAGAGCATGGGCTGGCGCCGGAACAAGCCCATTGGGCCAGATTCACCCGGATCAACCAGTGTCATAATTCCTGGGAGAAGTTCAACCAGGAGTACCCCATGACGCCCGACCTGGCATTCATCTTTTCGGGGATGCCGTGGTTTGATCCGCAGCGGTTGCGCCAGCAGTTAGAGCGGGCGGTTCCCCCGGTGTTTCGGGGAGATCTGCATGTTAATGAGGCTGGCGAGGTGTTTTTTGATCAGGCTGAGGGTGGTGCGCTGGCCGTGTGGGAGGCGCCGAAAGAGGACATGTCCTATTCCCTGGGCATGGACGCCGGCGAGGGTATTGGTTCAGACTATACGGTGATCCAGGTTATTTGCGATCAGACTGGCCGGTTGGTGGCGTCGTTCCGCTCCAATCGCATAGCCGCGGAGTTGGCTGGGGTGGAGGCGTGGATGCTTGGCATGTGGTACAACTGCGGCTTGTTGGCGATTGAGCGAAACGGCCCAGGGTTGGCTTGTCTGGCTGTATGCCAGCATGGTATCGCCGACTATCCGCAAATCACCGAGTACGCGAATCTCTATTACCACACATGGACGGATCGCAAAGAACTCGAAGAAACCAAGAGGCTTGGCTGGTTGACCAACAGGCACACCAAGGGAATGATGCTGATGCGGTTGGCGCGGGCTTTTCAGGATGGCGCCATTGTCATCCCAAACAAGCTCACGCTGCTGGAAATGCAGGGATTCACGTGGGATGCGCGGGCCAAAACGTTCAGGCAGGTCTATCGGGCGGAAGGGGAAAAGTTGGCTCACGACGACGAGATCATGGCTCTGGCGATAGCCCATGAGATGAAGCTGTACAGCTTCGAGACGAGATTCTTCCGGCTGAAGCCGAATCAAGCCAATGAGCGGTAGGCGGAGATGATGTTGTTGGAACTTCCGCACGGCAAAACCGAGTCCGTTGATGAGGTTGGTATGGGTATAGCATTCGATGGCGAGACTCTGAAGCACCACGCGGTAGTGGCCGGTTGCCGGTGTTCCGACGGGACGATCCGCATCTTCGCAGGTGAAGAGGGATACTGGGATACGATGGTGACGGAAGCGGTCAACCTGAAAGATTTATACGAGATCCGGCGGGCTTATGTGTCCCCTGAGCCTGCTGATCTGCTGCGAACATTGCGAAGTTGGGATGGTCTGGCACAGTACAAGACCCGGTTGGACGAGTTCAGCACCCGGCGGGTGCCGGCGCGCCATCCGTCGTATTGGCCGCATTTCCGATCCGTTGATCTCACATGCGCCCTCATCCCCGCCCCAGAACGGCTCACCTTGGATTACATGGCGGCCTTAGTTCGCCTGGAGCAAAGCATGGTCAAGGATAGGGTGATTCTCCAGGCTGGGCGGAAATTCCAGCATGTCAAGTTCCGCAAGCTGGCCGACGTGATCAAGGACCCACGGCTCACGGCAATCGTCTACTGCGTTGAGTTGCTCGCCCCGGTCGAATCAGCCGGCCGCGTAGTCAGGGACTCGATTTGGTATCCGAACCGAAGGAGGTAGCATGCTATTTGTGATTGCGGCGTTTCTCGTTGGCATGGGTTGCGGTTTCCTTATCGGGGGCTATATGGGCCTACACATCGGCGAGACAGAGCCTGCGGTTTGCCCGTGGCCCCAGGAAGAACCACGAGAGGTTAAAAAGTGATTTCCTAGCAAACTGCTCGGAAGTGCAATCGCAACCATCAACTAGGTTGACGCCAAGTGCTGGGTAACATCGGCTGATGTGTAAGTTCAGGGGTAAAGTACACTTGAGAGGTCAAGTCCACCTTGGTGGTAAAGTACACTGTCGAGGTCAAGTCCCTTTGGCGGCAAAGTACACTTCATGCACCCCTGAATTCCACTTCAGGGGTACACCCCTGAAGTACACTTCAGGGGTTAGCCAATAATGGGTCCTACAAACTGGACAGGAGATCCAGGTGGAAAACCCGACCTTGGTGATTTAGAAAGCGGCAGAAGACGGCTTTGCTTGGCAGGTATGCGAAAGGTGGACTTGCCCACCCTAACAAAGTGCCATTTTTGTCTAGATACAGGGCCCACATCACCCGGTGCACCCCTGAACTCCACTTCAGGGGTTACCCGATGCACCCCTGAACTCCACTTCAGGGGTGAAGTGTACTTCAGGGGTCAAGCCCCACCGCTTCAGCGGCTTAAACCCCTGATTAGACGGCCATTTCAGGGGGTCAGCCAATACCTTGAAGGGGGTTGGCCCCACCCTCTGGGATATTCCTTACTTAGAGTACATTGTACTTGTACTTTAAAGGTACACTATACTTTGTACGCGGCACTTTTTGCACCAACAGCACACCTCCCGGTGTGCAGGCAAAAAACATGAAATCGTCCAAAGACTCTGAAACCAACCCCCTGCCTCGGAACGGATGGACGCAAGCGCCAAACGAACTGCTCTGCTACGATCTGAGCGCCGAGGCCAAGGTGCTTTGGCTGATCCTGAAGGCCCATTGCATCAACGACCACCAGTGTTACCCCAGCATCAGACGACTGGCTGGATTTCTCCGAAAGAGCCCGCGGTGGACCACTGCCCTAATGCGCCAACTGGAAACCGCCGGCTGGCTTAAGGTCGTCGCCCGATCCGGCCGGAGTACGGTGTATCAGCCCATTTGCCCTACCGAGCAACCCATGAACTCCATTTCATCCCAACCCCTGAAGTACACTTCAGTGGTTGAACCCAACCCCTGCACTCCACTTCAGGGGAGGGATGAAGTACACTTCACCCCCCCCCTGAAGTCCACTTCACCCGAATTAGATAGTACTGAAATAGATGTACCCGAACTACATATTAGCGGCCCTTCAGGCCGCCAAAACAGCTCCAAACCAGCGAAAAAACGAAACCGCAATACCCGCAGCTCCCGCGAATCCGTGGAAACAGCCATCGATAGCCTGGATTTAGCCAAGTTTGCTCAAAAATATCCGGATGTTACAGTACAAGCCGAGCATCAAAGCTTCAAAGACCACTTCCTCTTCAAAAACGACGCTAGAACCGGCAAGCCGAATTGGCAGAAATGGTCCGACTGGAATCGGGCATTCCACACTTGGTGCCGAAATGCCCAAAGATTTAACCCAAAACCCCAGAAACCAACCGATTTCCTGAATGAAATCGACGAATCATGGTTCCCAAAGGAGCCCGACAAATGACCAAGACCGAATTTCAAGCATTCTTTCGCGATCTCGTGACCCGATTCCGATGGCCAAAAGGCGTTCGGCAGGTCTCTGAAACCCAAAACTCCCATCTACCGTCTATCAAAGACGTGTTCGGCCTCTATTTTCGTGAGCTGGGGCACCTCCCATCTCACGAACTCTCCTCCATCGTCCCCAACCTTGAGGACAATGGCCCATGGTTCCCGACCATCGCCGAAATCAAGGCCACATACTATGCCTGCTTCCCCCCAAAAACGATCACCCCGGAAGCTGAAACCAAAGCCCGGCAGGAATGGGCCCGCAAATCCAAGGGCTTCAACTCGTTGCCGACAACCAAACGCGCAGAAATCCTTGCCGAAGCCACCCGCCAATTCCGCGCCATGTTCACCGATGCATCCCGGACCTTGGGTAAGGAACTCCCCGCTTCAATCCTCGACAACCCCCTGCTCCAGGGGTGGATGAAACTGGGCGTCGAATCTCTCGCCCTCGAACTCTATGACAGAACCAAGGAGGCCAAACCATGTCAGAACCAATAGAACTCGGAACCAACGTCATGGCCGAGATTTCTCCCGACAACCACCTCATCATCAAGATCGACCTGGCCGGCCGCTACGGCCTGACCAGCAAAAACCACACCCGCGTCGCCGCCACCGTCGGCTTCCAACGCGTTCCGGGGACCTCCGTACAAGCCATGATCATCGTCTTCCGCCCCCGTAAATGCTCCGTCTGCGGCAAACTCCTCAAAGAACACGAACACCCCTACGCCATAGACGAAAGCTACTACCGCGACGACCCGGATTTCCTGGTCTGTTCCGAGGCCTGCTGGCACGACAGCAAATACTACCCGAAAGAAACCCCCAGGAAGTCCCGATTTGGAGATGCTCACATGAAGACAAAAGACTGAACGCCCCCGGCGCGGCGCTTCTGGCGCGGCTTAAACGACGACATGAATCCTAACGCACTGAGAGGCCCCAAATTTCGACGTACAAACACAACCATATAATTACCCTCGGAACTCGCGAATCGAGACGAGAGAGGCCAAAGAGAAAGGATTTCGTATGCGCCAGGAAAACAGCCCAAACCAGAACCGAAGGTTTCGGGAAACCAATAGGAAAATCGTGCGAGGAGTTAGGGTCCCCTTTGATAAATATATAATGACCAAGGCCGGCCCCCCTCCCCCCCCCTGTCGCAAACATGACACAGCGGCCAGGCGGCTAAATGCCCGGAATCACTCGGTGCCGACGATTGGAGGAGTAAAAATTTCGCGGCCTAGGTCGAGCGGGCCTAACCTCTGGACCTGCCTCACGATTCGGGCGAAACCGAACGCTCTTGCCAGAGTGCACAGGGTTCCCAAAGTGAGAACCAAGGCCTCGCCCGGAGATAGGAATACCTAATGAAAACAGACGTTTCTACCTAACTTAGACACCTCTCATTTTCTGAGGTTCCCCTAATTTTGTTAGACGTGTCTACTTTTTTTAGAAGCACCTAACGACGAGCATTTCGCTAGACAATGGAGGGTGAAGATGCAGACGCAGTTGACTGTAGAACAGGAGAAGAAGATTCTCGACGGCATTGATAAAATACATGCGGGTTTGGCCCGGCTGCACTCCGTACTATGTGAGATGGAGCCTGAGTGGCCGGGTGTACTTCAGCGTGAGCAGGCCCTGGAAATTGCCGCGTTGGCTAACGTGAAAAGGCTGCGGGAATTCCT
>DYKH01000252.1 GCA_020722685.1 Caldithrix sp.
TGTGACCCCGAATTCGGAATATCGGCCTCAGGAGAGGCCTCCTACGGAATGGGGTAACTTCTGAAAAAATCCGTAGGAGGGGTCTGTGACCCCGAATTCGGAATATCGGCCTCAGGAGAGGCCTCCTACGAAATGGGGTAACTTCTGAAAAAATCCGTAGGAGGGGTCTGTGACCCCGAATTCGGAATATCGGCCTCAGGAGAGGCCTCCTACGGTTATGGGACGGAAGCGCCACGCCCTTTGCCGGTCCTGTCCCCGAAGGCAAGTACCGCGGCGAAATGACATTTGACGGCTATTTGCCCTGGCAGCAGGTCATTGACATTTCCCAAGACCGCGAGATAAAGATCACCCTGACAAAAGTCGGTCCTTTTCAGCCGGCGGGACAGGAGCGCAAAGGCAAGAAGAAATGGCCGTGGATTTTGGCGGGCGTAGGTGTAGCAG
Source organism: Caldithrix sp. (assembly GCA_020722685.1). The sequence goes on from DYKH01000252.1 coordinate 442, forward strand.
GTGGAGTAACCGCGGCGATTTTATTAAAGAGTGAAAAAGAAGCAGAGAAGCGGGTTGAGGTGATCGGCAATCCGCCGAGTCCACCGGAGAATCCGTAGGAGGCGTCTGTAACCACGAATCAGCAACTTCTTGGAGGATATAATGGATTTTCTAGGAGAAAACACTGGTCTCTACTTTTTCAGTGCCGTATTTCAGGGCAATATGGCTTTGCTGGCCTTGGTGGGTGTATTTGCAGTATTCAAGATCCAACAATTAAATTCTTCACTTCAACAACATAATGAGTATCTCATAAAAACCATACAGGATCGGCTTTCGTTCGAACTGCATGACGGATACACTATGCCCTTCCCATGCCAAATCGTCAATGATATTCCCGATATCAGCGCTGCACTTCAACAAGTAATATCTAAACATGGAACAAAAGAGCTGATTGGCCTAGCGGCAAAGAGTCTCCAGACTGATGAAGGGACGAAAAAAATGCTTGAGAAAAGCCAAAATCTCGCCAATATGAAAAAGAAAATCAAAGCGGATATGAAAAAGCCTATCATCTCAACATTGAGTGTGGCAGTTTTCTCCCTCGTTTGGCTTCCATTTGTGCATGGAATTCATTTCGCCTGTACGGATCTAGAAATGTGCCTCATTATTGTGGCAATTGCATTAAACATAGTGTAACAGTTCAGCCCCTGTCAAAAACGAATGTCATTCCGACCGAAGGGAGGAATCTTTACAGCGGGAACTTGGACATTTAGCAGATATTTCGCTATACAGATTTCTCGCTCCGCTCGAAATGACAACGGACCTGAACTGTTACAACATAGTGACCTTACTTTTTAACTATTTATTCATTCAAAATGCTATGAAGGACAGTTGAGATTGAATGCCAGAACTTTTTGAAATTTATTTGAGGGATTAGGACATGAGCTGCAAAAGACTTCTTTTCGCCTCCATCGCTATATTTGTATTCGTATCCTGCAATACTCTTTTTGCTCAAGGGAAGCTTCATGTGCCTTCACAGTTTGGCACAATACAGAAAGGCATTGATGCTGCCGACACTGGAGATACTGTTTTAGTCGCGCCAGGAACCTATCACGAGAATATCAATTTCAAAGGAAAGGCCGTCGTCGTTAAAAGCGAAGCGGGGGCAGAAAACACGATTATTGACGGAACTCAGTCGGGTAGTGTCGTGGCCTTTAAATCAGGAGAAGATACAACATCAGTTATTTCAGGATTCACTATTACAAACGGTAAAGCAATATACGGAGCAGGTATTTACTGTGATAATGGAAGTTCCCCAAAGATCGTCAATAACGAAATAAAAGAGAATCTAATAACCGAGACCAGTGGGTCAGGAGGTTCTGGTGTTTTTATACAGGGAGGTCATGCCATAGTCAAAGGAAATATCATAAGAAATAACAATTCTGGAGGTGATGGAGGAGGGTTACACATAAAGGATACAGAAAATATTCTCGTGGAGAGAAATATCATTAGGGATAATATCGCCAAAGCTGCGGGAGGAATGTTAATATATGGAGGGGAAAACATTCAAATTTTCAGAAATCTTATCATCGGAAATCGTTCAAATGGTACTGGGGGTGGAATTCATTGTCTCGCTCAATCCGGCATTATTTCAAATAATACTATAGATTCAAATTCATCTGGACTAGGATGGCAAGGCGGGGGAATATATTTTAACTGGGTCGCAGAGGTAATTGTCAGAAACAATATCATCACTAATAACTTGGTAGGAGGTGGCATTCGCGGGGAATCAGGAAAGAGCATTCATTTTAATAATGTCTGGAATAACGAAGGTGGAAATTACGTAGATTGCAGCCCGAATGCCGATGACATGTCAGCCGACCCACAATTTGTCGATCCTAATAGCGAAGATTACCATTTGAAATCTACATCCCCTTGTATAGACGCTGGCGACTCCTCAAGTCCCTTAGATCCTGATGGCACCCGCGCCGACATGGGAGCCTTCTATTTTGACCAGAGAATTCAAGATACCATTCCGCCAGCGACTCCATCCTCGCTGAAGGCCATTCCCCAGAATGGAAGAGTGGCATTATCTTGGTTCCACGAAGAAGAGCCGGATCTGAGCCACTTTAAAATCTACCGATATTTGAATGCAGGAATTGTTCCCTCAAATCAAGACTCTCTTGGCGCGATGGGCCGGAAGGCGAGGTATTACATCGACAAAACCGTTCAAAACGGCACGGCCTATTACTACCGAATCAGCGCCGTGGATAGCTCCGGGAATGAAAGTGTACTTTCCGACGAAGCATCCGCCACGCCGCTTCCTTCTCTTTGGACGAACCCTTCTCTCAGTACCTATAAAACCAGCCAGCCGCCTACCATCGACGGTAAAATCATTGAAAGCTGCTGGAACCTACCGGGCATAGTCACCGGCTTTGTGATCTTTGGCTTGGATGAGTTCAGCTTTGCAGCGGATCAGACGGTCGTGCATGTCTGCTATGATAATCAAGCCCTCTACCTTGGTTTTCAAGTCATGGAATCAGATGTCAGTGGCTACAAACAAAACGCTACGGTAAGAGATGGGCCGGTCTGGGATGACGATGAGATCGAATTCTATTTTGGTCTTGCCGGAGAAAGAGAACCATATTATCATCTCATAGTCAATGTCGCCAATGTCCAGTTTGACGAGCTGGTTTGGGACCCGCAGTGGAACTGTGATTTTGTCAGCGCCACCTCCAAGGGCGCCAGCGGTTGGTCCTGTGAGATGGCTATCCCTTTCGCTTCTCTTGGAATTCCCACTCCGATAAATGGCGCCGAATGGTATGTTAACTTTTGCCGCCATCAGTTCGGCGGACGAAATCTCGATCAGTGGCAGAATTGGGCGGGCATTCTTGCCGGTGGTTTTCATCAGCCGGAGTCATTCGGCAAGATGACCTTCGCGGGCATTGCTCAGGACGTGGAGGCCCCGGCCAAACCTCAGCAGTTGACGGCACAGGGTGAAAACGGCCAGGTGAGACTCGTTTGGCGCGCAAATTCTGAAACGGATTTGCGTCATTATCAGATATATCGAAGCGTGACAAAAGGATTCAGCCCGCAACCCACCGATTCCCTTGTCATCGTCTTGAAACCCGACACAACCTTTTCGGATACGCGGGTGACCAACGGCCAGACCTATTACTATCGCCTCTCCGCTTTTGATTCTACCGGCAACGAAAGCGAATTCTCCAACGAATCCAGCGCGACTCCCCAAGCGCCGACGGCCATACTGAACGTCGATCCATTGACCTGGTACGCACCCGCCGCCGGGGGAACCAGTCCCAGCGTCTTTGTCACCAACATCGGCACCGGCGGCGCCATTTTCTATTCCGTCACAAAAAATGTCGCATGGCTGACACTCTCGGCAACGGAGGGCAACACACCGGGAAGCTTTACCATGACCGCAGCCGCCAACACCACCGGCGCGGATCGCTCCGGCAGCGTCACGGTCACTGCATCCGGTGTGAGCGGCTCGCCCAAGACGATTGCAGTGTACCAGAATGTCACGCCGGATATTTCCTTGTCGGCCTCTTCGCATATTTTTGCCGAGACGGATATTGGCTCCACTTCCACCTGGCAATTCGCGGTGATGAACACCGGCGCCTCAGCGCTGACGGTCACCAACATCACCTGTGACAATCCGGTTTTTCAGGCGCAGCCCAAGAGTTTTTCGGTGCCCGTTTTTGCCAGCCGATATGTCACGGTGAGCATGACGCCGGTTGCCATGGGCAATGTGCTGGGAACCATGACCATTCACTGCAACGATCCGGATCAGCCGACCTTGGCTATCTCGTTATCGGGCGCGGGCGTAGATTTGACCCCGCCGTCCTTTGGCCTTTCTAACCTTCCGGCGACCGTTCCCATCAACACCGCTATTCCCATAACCGCCACCGTTACGGACAATGCCGGAGTCCAATCTGTGCAGCTCTTTTATCGCAGTGGCGGGCAGCTTGCATTCCAGTCGGTGAACATGACCGCATCGACCGGCGCCAATTTTACCGGCCAAGTTCCGGCTTCCGCGGCTGGCTTTGGCGGATTGGTGTACTACATTTTTGCGAGAGACGTTGGCGGGCATACGGCAAGCACGGATACGTTGCGTCCAGGAGTTACCTTTGCCGATGGCGTTTTGAACACCGAGAACAGCAACAGCGCTTATTTGGGCGGCTTTCCGCGCGGGCAATGGCGGATGATCTCCGTCCCCGCGGCTCTGCAGGTTACCTCGGTCAATTCCTTATTGGGAGATGAAGCGACGCTGGGCAGCTACGGCGAGCCCAATTGGCGCTTGTTCCGCTGGGAAGATACCAACGGCGACAGCAGAACGGACGGCTACGTGGAGTACAAGCCAGGGGATTCCAAGTCGAACAACGCCTTTGCGCTCGGAAAAGCGTATTGGTTAAAGGCGAATCCGGCGGGGGAGAAGATCGTCATCGATGCCGGCGTAGGACAGTCCACTGATTTGACCGCCCAAACTATTGTCCTACAGCCGGGATGGAATCAGATCGGCAGTCCGTTTGCTTTTCCAACTCGATTCGTAGCCAATCATGCGGACATTGTCAATCAGCTCTATGCTGCGAACACGGCCGGCGGGTATGACTTGACGCAGACCTTTCGTCCCTGGGAAGGCTATTTTGTCTACTTGCGCGGCTCCGTCACTCGGAGCTTGGTCTTGTCGCCATGGGATTTGCCGGCAGTAAAAAAGCCCGCCGAAGAAGAAAAAAGCTGGGAACTGCAATTGGCGGCAAGCTGCGGGGAAACGGAAGACCGGATCAACTACCTCGGAGTCAGCGCCGCTGCTTCGGATCAATGGGATGTTCTGGATTTGCCCGAGCCGCCGGCGATGGAGTCGGGCCTCAGCCTGGCTTTTCCGCATGAGGATTGGGGCGAGGATGCCGGATTCTACACCACGGATTTTCGCGCCAAAAACGAGCAAGGGCATGTCTGGGAAATGGTTCTTCAAAACGGCGGCACGAGCGCGAGCTTGCAATGGCAGTTTACCAAATCAGCAGAGCAGCCGATTCATCTCAAGCTGTTTTCGCTCTATTCCGGGCAGGCTTGGGACCTGTCGGAAAGGGATCGGTTGGTATTGGAGGGATTGGGGAATGAAGGCAAAATGCGCTTGAGGCTGGTCGCCGGCAGCGAAGCATTCATCGCCGAGCGCACTACTGAATTCAATAATTCTCTTCCAGCCGACTATTCCCTGCAGCCCGCTTATCCGAATCCCTCTTCCGGCTCGACCTGCATCAGTTTTGTCATTCCGCACGGCGGTCTGGTGGATTTGGTCATCTACAATATGCTGGGACAAAAAATTCGCCAATTCCAGAGCCACTACGCCAGTGTCGGCCAGCATCAAGTCGTCTGGGATGGTCGTGACGAGGAAGGCCGGAAGGCGGCTGCGGGAGTCTTTTTCATTGTGATGAAAGCGGGATCGTTTACGAGAATCGCCAAGGTGGTGAGGATGTAGGTGCAATTCGATTCTTTCGTTGCTCTTCGAGAAATGTGTCGCTCATGGTTTGCCTATACGCCATGTCATGCTGTAAGCATCTTTTTGAGTTTGGAGCACAACACTTGTTCAAAGCAGGGTTTTTTGGATTGGCACAGGAGGCCCACTTGAGGATATACGCTTGAGATAAGCAGGCTATTTATTGCGCGTCTTTTCATTACCGAATTGGCTCAGCAATAACGAATCATGTGGGGTTGTCCCATTGGATTAGGTGTTAATATGAAGTCAGTGACTTTGAAAAAGGCCAAGGAGAACCTGGCGAATTTGATCGATCGGGTGGTCGCCGATCCAGAAGCGATCATCGTTTGCGGCGAAGATGATAAGAAGGCAGTCTTGATGTCCCTCGAGGAATTCAACTCTTGGCGAGAGACGCTTTATTTGCTTTCCAATCCGGCTAACGGTGAGCATCTACGGAAATCCATCTCGGAGGCCCGATCCGGGAAAGTCGTGGAAAGAGAGCTGGCTGCTTCTTGACAAGGCAGTTCGCTGCAGATTGTCGAAGAGGTTCTTGATCTCCAAAGAGATTGGAGGTTGAGGAGAACTTGATAAATAGTATTGTCATTCTGTAAGAATCTTTTATCATTTTCGGCAAGGATGCTATGATCAAGGGAAATTACTATGTCTACATAACGACCAATCCAGGAAAAACTGTTCTCTATGTAGGAGTAACGAATAATCTCGAGTTGAGATTGCGTCAGCACTATCTTAA
>DYKH01000050.1 GCA_020722685.1 Caldithrix sp.
TTCCTCCCTTCGGTCGGAATGACATTCATTTTTGACAGGGGCTGAACTGTTACAGCACAGCAAATCCGCTTACTTTTCTTCTCTCTCAACTCCGCGAACCCCAAATATGTATCCCAAGATGGCCATGAGAACCGGCAACATGCTCCTCTCGAGGAATTGCTCGAACAGCTTTTGTGACCGTTCTATCGCCAGCTTGGACAGCTCGGCATAATTCTTCAAATCGTCTGCCGTTGGATTTGTCGAATTAGGGCACGCAGGAGCGTGCAGAAAATAATCGACAAAAATGGCCACGGTAACGACTCCTAGATACGAAAGGACAATGAGGGCGAGATAGAATCCGATTCGTGTCACCGTGAGCTTGTGGCCAGCCGGAACTTCCTCATTGCTGGTAATCTTGCCAAGGCCAATTCTTTCCCTTTGTTCGCCCGCCGATTTTTGATCTCCTTCCATCGCGCGCCCCTCCTATTCCGTGAGTACGATTTCTTTTAGGACCTTATCGTTTTCATCGGCTATGGTCACTTTGTAACCCTTATCTCTGGCTTCGCGATCCAAATACTTGTACAGGCTCAAGGCCCTTCTGAGCACTTCGGTCTTGCTGATGTTTTGCTTGGTGGCGAGATAGCTCAGAATCTCATCCGTCTTTTCCGGAAACTGTATGGTCAATCTGGCCATGTGCATCTCCTTTTCGTTTTGTTGCTGCGTTTCCTGCTTATTTTCTGTGCTTTTATTACGCATTTAATGCGTCATTTGCAAGCATTTTTTATGCGAATCGGCAAATACACAGCGTAGCTACTCCCATAGCGAGTAAATCCTCGATAAACTTCAGTCAGCCTTGTCAAAGATCCAGGCATCCAAATGTGGCTCCAATTTTTTGCTGGCTTTTTTCCAGATAAATGATTATTGTATCGCCAAGAATACCTTCACCCATCGCAATCGCATTTTCTTCCTGCAAATTCTGCGATTGAATTATTCGTCTTTGATCCAAACCCAATCTTTAAAACCAAAGCTAAGTGAGGAGTCATCATGAGCGAAATGAATAGACGGGAATTCGTCAAAACATCAGCAGGGGTAACGGCGGCTGCAACTGTAGGGATGAGCATGCTTTCTACCAACGCTTTTGCCGGGGCTAACGATCGGATCCGGGCTGCCTGCGTCGGTGTCCGCGGCCAGGGGAAAAGTCATATCAACGGACTTATGGGTATTCCCAATGTCGAAGTGGTGGCGCTCTGCGACGTGGATGAGAACGTGCTGGCCGATCGACTCAAGGATTTTAAGGAAAGGGGTTGGAAAGAGCCGAAAACCTATACCGATGTTCGCAAGCTTTTGGACGACAAGGATATTGATGTGGTCAGCTTTGCGACCCCCAATCATTGGCATGCATTAGGCACCATCTGGGCATGTCAAGCCGGCAAAGACGTATACGTTGAAAAACCGGCTTCCCACAATATATGGGAAGGTCGCAAGATGGTCGAGGCGGCGCGAAAGTACAACCGCATTGTCCAGAATGGTTTGCAAATCCGCAGTTCCATCGCCGTGCAGGCGGCGGTCAAGTTTTTGCAGACCGGCGGCTTGGGCGAAGTGTATATGGCCAAGGGTTTGTGCTACAAATGGCGTGATACGATCAAAAAGACTCCGGATGAACCTGTCCCCCCCGGGGTTCATTATGACCTCTGGTTAGGTCCCGCCCCGAAACGCCCGTTTTCGCGCAACCGGTTTCACTACAATTGGCACTGGCATTGGGATTACGGCAACGGTGACATCGGCAATCAAGGCGTCCACCAATTAGATGTGGCGCGCTGGGGTCTGGGCTTGAACACCCATCCAGTCAAATTGTCCTCCATGGGCGGCCACATGATGTTTGACGACGATCAGGAAACGCCGAATGTCCAGCACGTGATGTTCGAGTATCCCGACAATGAAGCCACCGGCGACAAGAAAAAGCTACTGCAATTCGAGGTTCGCCATTGGATCACCAATCATGAAGGCGAGATCGGCACTGGCGACAACAATACAGTGGGCGTCATTTTCTGGGGCTCCGAAGGCTATTTGGTGGTGGACAGCTATTCCAGTTGGCGCTCTTACATGGGTCGAAAACGAGAACCCGGTCCCTTCGCCAGCGCCGGCGGCAGCCATTGGCGCAACTTTATCAACGCCGTTCGCAACCGTGACCCCAAGCTGCTCAATTGCGACATCGAAGAAGGATACAAGAGCGCTGTCTTGAATCATCTGGCCAACATTTCATATCGCTTGGGGCGGACGTTGCATTTCGACCCAGCCACCGAAAAATTCGTCGGCGACGATGAAGCCAATGCCATGCTCTCCCGCAACTATCGCGCGCCTTTTGTTGTGCCGGAGAAGGTGTGACGACAGGGAGTTGCTAAACGTAGACAAACGACAGTCAAACAATGGTCCAACGATGGTCAAATAGCTTTTCATCGTACCGGAAAGGGTGTTGCAAGAACCTGACTGACTGAAGGCTTTGCTAACATGTTTCTAGCCGAAGCTTCATCATTTGAACAATCAAGTCGCCTCTTCGGGCGACTTTATTGTATGACTTTGCAAAGCTTCATTATCGAAAGGTGACGAGCATGAAGGTAACTGCGCTGCTTTTAGCTGTTTCTTTAATGACATTCGTTGCTGCGACTACATCATTGGGTGAGGACAAAATGGAACAAAGCCTGATGCCGGTGCCAGCAAGAATTCTCCACAAAGATGGGAAATTCCGGCTGGCTGAATCATTTACAATGTCTGTTACCGGAAAAGGTGGACCCAGACTGTATGTAGGTGCAACGCGCGCCTTACGCCGATTGTCTGGGCGCACTGGGTTGTTTTTCGCGCAGGATTTTATCACCGCAAAGAGTCAGGATGCCACTGCGGCGATGACCATCGAATGCAAGCGCGCGGGAAAGGTTGTCCTGCACGAAGACGAATCCTACCGGCTCGAGGTTGCACCAAATAAAATCGCCTTAACCGCCGAGACGGACATCGGCGTGCTGCGGGGACTGGAGACGCTCCTGCAGTTGCTTGCAGCGGATGCGGACGGCTATTTTTTCCCAGCAATTGGTATCGAAGATGCGCCGCGATTCCCCTGGCGCGGCCTGCTCATCGACGCCGGTCGTCATTTTATGCCGGTTGAGGTCATAAAACGCAATTTGGACGGCATGGCGGCGGTCAAGCTCAACGTGCTGCACTGGCATTTGACCGAGGATCAGGGTTTTCGTGTGGAATGCAAGACCTTTCCCAAGCTGCATGAGATGGGCTCCGACGGCTTTTATTACACCCAAGCGCAGATTACGGAAGTCATAGATTATGCGGCCGAGCGCGGCATTCGCGTCATCCCCGAATTCGACATGCCCGGACATTCCACCAGTTGGTTTGTCGGTTACCCGGAATTGGCCAGCGCTCCGGGTCCGTACAGCATTGGTCGAATTTGGGGCGTCATGGACCCGGTGATGAATCCGACGAGAAAGGAAACCTACCAATTCCTCGACGCCTTCTTCAAAGAAATGGCCGCCCTTTTCCCGGACGAGTACTTGCACATCGGCGGCGATGAGAACAACGGCAAACACTGGAACGCCAGCGCCGAGATTCAAGCTTTTATGAAGGACAATAAAATTCCCAACAATCAGGCGTTGCAGGCTCATTTCAATAACAAAATTTTGAAAATCCTGTCCAAGTACGGCAAAAAGATGGTTGGCTGGGATGAGATTCTACACCAAGACATGCCGACCAGCATCGTCATTCAATCTTGGCGCGGACAAGAAGGGTTGGCCAAGTCCGCCAAAGCCGGCTATCAATCGATCCTATCGAATGGCTATTACATCGACTTGATTCAGCCGACGGATTTCCACTACTTGAACGACCCGATTCCGGAGAACTCGCCGCTCTCGGCAGCGGAGCAAAAGCTCATTCTCGGCGGCGAGGCCACCATGTGGTCCGAGTACGTCGATGCAGAGAACGTCGATTCCCGCATTTGGCCGCGCACCGCTGCCATTGCCGAAAGGCTATGGTCCCCGGGTAGCATCAAAGACGTCGATGACATGTATCGCCGTCTGGAGGCCATTAGCTTTCGCTTGGAGGAGCTGGGACTGACGCACGAAAAGAACTATCCCATGAAACTGCGCCGGCTGACAAATAATACGGACATTGAGCCGCTCAAGAATCTCGTTGACGTCATCGAGCCGGTGAAAATCTACACCCGCGGCGAGCAGCGGGAGTACACTTCCTTCTCGCCCTTGACCCGTGTGGTGGATGCCGCCCGTCCGGATGCGAAAATAGCCAGAAACTTCCGCAAGCTGGTTGACGACTTTTTGTCGGACAAAAACTTGAGCAGCGCCGGAGAAATCAACTCTTGGCTGCAGTTATGGAAAGACAACCACGAAAAGCTGGCCGCGACCATTCGTCTCTCCCCTATCTTGCAGGAGATCGAAACTCTCTCTGCGGACTTGGCCGTCGTGGCGCAAATCGGCTTAGAGGCTATGGCCTTGATTGCAGACGACAAAACGGCCAACGAGGCTTGGGCAAAAGACAAAATGCAAGTGGTGGAGAAAGCCAAAGCACCGCGTGGGCAAACGGAGCTGATGATTGTTTCGGCCATCGAGAAGCTGGTGAAGGCTGCGGGGAAGTGAGGCAGAAATCACCAAGAACGCAATTCCTAAAATGGAAATCCCAACGATGATAAAACACATCGTCATTTGGAAATTGAAAGAACGCGCCGAAGGCAGCAGCAAATCAGAAATCGCGGCCAAGGCAAAGGAACTGCTGGAGGGCCTGAATGGCAAAATTCCCGGTTTGCTCCGCCTCGAAGTCGGGATCGATTTTGCGCATACAGATTCATCGGCCGATCTGGTTCTGTATTCCGAGTTTGACAGCAAAGAGTCCTTGGAGCGGTATCGGAATCATCCTGAGCATCTGCGCGTTGCCGAGTTCGTCAGCCGCATTCACAGCGAGAGGCAAACGGTCGATTATGAGCTTTAGCTGGGCGACAGGAAAACGAGCTGAATCCAACATGCACAGCTTACACAACTCTGAGGATCACCAGTACGTTTAAAGTGCGTCCATCTTCATGCGGAAAAATATCCGACCAGAGATTGGTAGCTGTTCAATCTCCCTGTTTTTCACCAAGCGACATCTATTACCTTCAGCGCGACTTGGGTCGCTTTCTAAACGCACCGAGACTTCAAAAGTCGCCTAGATCACTGGAGTTTTTTGCGTCCTTTGCGACAGCTCTGCGCCCTGTGCGGTTTAGATTTGGCCATGCCAATACGTCCGGCAATGCAATCATTTATGCAATTGACGCAATTGCTGGAGATTGATTGTAGGACATATCCATGATCACCATCAACGAAAATATTCTTATCCCAGAAGACGAGCTCCAATTTACCACCTCGCGCAGCAGCGGACCGGGCGGACAGAACGTCAATAAGGTCAGCACGCGCGTGACCTTGTGGTTCGATGTGGCCCATTCGCCCAGTCTGAATGAGGAACAAAAGGCTATCATTCTTGACAAGCTGGCAACCCGGGTGAACAAAGACGGCTTGCTGTTTGTCTCCTCCCAACGGACTCGCAGCCAAGCGGATAATCGCGAAGCGGCTATTGCGAGATTTGCGGAACTGCTGCGCCAAGCACTGCAACCGGTTCCCGTACGCAAGAAGAAAAGGATGTCCCTCGCCGCAAAGCAGCGGCGACTGGAGGACAAGATGCATCGGAGTAGGGTAAAGCGGGAACGGGACAAAAATATATGGAAAGAAAGTTGAAAGTCTAATTGTATTGAACTAAATTGCAGTCATGGCAAATCCTTCAGAACTAAATCTTGACCTTTTCAACAAGGCCGACACGGCACGCCGAATCGTAAATGCACCCAAGCTGACCAACGGTAATGCCAACAAGCTCCGCGTAGATGATCGGGCAGTGCATGATTGGTACCGTTTTGTGCTCGCCTTTCCGCCGCATCTGGTCGCAGAGTACATTGAGCGGTTTGGCTTAACCTGTCAACATACACTTCTTGATCCCTTTTGTGGTACTGGAACAACGTTGGTCGAGAGCAAGTTGCACGGCATCCCTTGTATTGGCATTGAGGCACATCCGATGTCCCACTTTGCCAGTCAGGTCAAGCTCAATTGGGAGGTCGACGCCTTAGGTCTTTGGAAACATGCCCATCTGGTTGCTGAGAAAGCACTAAAAGCACTTGGGGAACAAGGCATCGAAGACGAACCGGTTTTTAATATCAACCAAGCTTCTCAATACAAATTGCGTACACTCAGTCCAGAACAGACAGAATTGCTGCTCAAGGATTCAATTAGTCCATTGCCTCTGCACAAGACATTGGTCCTATTAGACTGCCTGAGAGAATTGCGGGACGATGTCTACAACCCTCCTGAGCTATTAGCCCTTGCAAAAGCGTTAGTATTCAGGATAAGCAACCTGCGCTTTGGCCCAGAAGTGGGCGTTGGCAAAGCAAAAACAGATGCTCCAGTCATTAATCCATGGCTCCAGGACATCAGGTCAATAGTAGATGATTTGTTAGCGCTACGAGATTTGTCACCGCATCCTGCTCAGGCCATCCTCGGAGACTCTCGGCACATCGATCAAATACTAAGCCCAAACTCGGTGGATGCCGTTTTTACCTCCCCTCCCTATCCAAATGAAAAAGACTATACTCGAACAACCAGGTTGGAAACAGTGTTGCTTGGATTTGTCAAAAACAAATCAGAGCTGCAAAAGCTCAAGCGCAGTCTGGTTAGATCCAATACTCGGGGAGTTTACAAAGATGATCGTGATGATCAGTGGATTTCCGATCATCCGGTAATTAGAAGCATAGCTGAGGCAATCGAAAAAAAGCGTATGGAGCTTGGCAAAACTTCCGGTTTTGAACGACAATATGCACGAGTCACGAAGCTTTATTTCGGGGGAATGTATATGCATCTCAAAAACTTGCGCCAGGTGCTAAAGCCTGGAGCTCGATTAGCTTATGTTGTGGGCGATCAGGCTTCATACTTACGAGTACTCATTCGAACAGGTCAAATACTGGCCGACATAGCTCAATCGCTCGGCTACCAGCTTGTTAGCCTTCATTTATTCCGAACCCGAATGTCTACGGCGACAAGGGAGCAATTACGTGAAGAGGTGGTTGTGCTTCGTTGGCCGGAATAGCCATAATTGAGCTCGCAATGCTATTGGATCAAATCTTTGCATTTTTTCCGAGGGAGTAAGTCGCATGGAAAAGAAGAACCGATATGGCCAAATTATCGAGAAAATTTTTTTCGCTTATTATAGAGAGGGTATGGACTGAGTTGGTTTCGTAAGGGAAGATATTATTCGCGTAGCTGTTGAACTGGGCATCCAACTCCCCAAGAACCTTGGCGATCTCATTTACAGTTTTAGATACCGTGCTTCCCTGCCGGAGACAATTAAGGCAAAAGCTCCCGCAGGCAAAGAATGGGTGATTAGTCCCGCCGGGCGTGCAGAATACGCCTTTGTAGCCAAAACTACAACTGCAATCACGCCATCCTTGATGTTAGCCGAAACAAAGATCCCTGATTCTACGCCGGGTATTATCGCCAAATATGCACTGAATGATGAACAAGCGCTCTTAGCGAAAGTGAGGTATAATCGCTTAATTGACATTTTTACCGGCGTTGCTTGCTATTCTTTACAGAGTCACCTAAGAACAACCGTTCCCAAAATAGGCCAGGTCGAAACAGATGAGATTATATAGGGATCGATAAGAGGGGAATTCATTATGTCTTTCCAATTCAAGCAAAAGGTGGAAAAGATAAATTAGGGGTTATTCAGATAGAACAAGACATGGCCCTGTGCGCGGCCAAGTTCGCTTCGTTGGTTTGTCGAGCAATAGCCACGCAGTTTATGGCCGACGGGGTAATTGCTCTCTTTGAGTTTGAGGATGGCGAAAATGGAATTGCCATTTCCGCCGAGAAGCACTATCGTCTCGTTCCGCCGGACCAAATGACCGCCGCGGAATTGGAGACATGCCAAAAGAGATCCGATTGAAGGTTATAGACGAAAGGAGCCGTACGAAAGGGAAAAGAAGTAAAAGGATCACCAAGACTAGTCCTTGATCCCGTTTTGTCGACGCATAGCTGAACATAAAAAACGCCGCTGTTTCAAAACCAAGGAAAGGATTCCCCAAATGAACAAAACAAAATGCTTCCTACTAATTCTTGCCTGCCTCCTTCCCATCCTAACATTTGGTCAAGTAATTTCACGCGAAGGTGAAGGCTATCTCGAAAAGGTGGATGGCACGCTGGTCGCCCACCTGCAAGGCGATTATTATCAAATTGGCTTTCAGCACGGCAAGCTATTGTCCAACCATGTCAAAACAATGGCCAAGATCTTCGTCAAAGGCGAGGGCAGCCCTGAAGATAACGAGGAAGTCAAATGGTACTTTGCCAATCGCGAGGCGGCTTATCAGCGCTTGGAGCCATTCATTCCGCAAAGGTACAAAGACGAGATGCGCGGGCTGGCCGAGGGCGCCGGTCTTACTTTCGATGAAGTCAAGTACATGATCATCTTCTCGGAGTTCTTCCATTGCAGCGGTTTTGCCCTTTTCGGCAAGGCTACCGCTGACGGTTCGCTGTATCATGGACGCATCTTGGACTACATCATCGATATGGGACTGCAGGACCACGCCGTTGTTTTCATGGTGCATCCAAAGGATGCGAATAGCTTTATGAACGTCGGTTTTGCCGGTCAAATCGGCTCCGTCACCGGTATGAACGATCAGCACATCGCCATCGGCGAGATGGGCGGCGGCGGCAAAGAAAAGTGGGACGGCATGCCGATGACTCTGTTAGTTCGGGAAGCTCTGGAACGTGCGAGTACCCTCGAAGACGCACGCAAGATTTTTAGCGAAACCAAGCGCACTTGTGAGTACTATTACGTCATCTCAGACAGCAAGATTCCCAGCGCGTACGGTGTAGGTGCAAGTCCGGAATCCATTTTCTTCATCAAACCGGGCGAAGCCCATCCCCTGCTGCCTTCGCCACTTGATGATACGGTCATGCTTTCGGCTGGGGACCGGTACAAGGAACTGGCCGCTCGCGTCAAAGCCGGTTATGGCAAATTTGACGTGGACAGCGCCATCCGCTTGATGGACCGACCCGTTGCAATGAAAAGCGCCTTACACACCGTCCTTTTCAAGCCCGAGAGATTGGAGGCCTGGGTGGCAGTAGCCGATAAAGCGGGTAATCCGGCACCGACTCAGCCGTATCACCGGTATCAGTTGAAATAGAGGCCATTGGCGTGCAGATAATCCGTTCATAGCGGAAGCACGCATTGTCGAGATACCCATCATGTAGTGATGCCCAACTGTAGAGACGCACGGCCATGCGTCTCTACGGGTTCCCTTACACCCTCAGACCTTCTTCGTCTTCCACCCTCCCCTCTTGAACCACAACGCTAAGAAAATCCCCTTAACGGCCGTGGTGCTGCCGATGGCCCACCAAATGCCTTGACTGCCCAGGTGCAAACTTCCGGCAAGAAAAATCGCTAAAGGGATACGCAGCCAGGTGAAGGGGACAGAAATCGCCATAGGTGGGACGGAATTGCCGGCACCGCTAAAGGCGCCTTCAAAAACGATCTCAAACCCCAAAAAGACTTCGAATATGGCAATGGTTCGCAAATAAGATACCCCCTCGGTAACGACTGCCGGATCGCTGATGAAGAAGCGGATAATGTTGGGGGCGAACAAATAGAAACAAAGGGAGATCACTCCTAAAAGTCCAGCCGTATAGGCGATAGTCAGCCAGGCCGCTTTTTCGGCCCGCTGCGGTTTCTTGGCGCCGAGGTTTTGTCCCACCAAGGTCTCGGCGGCAACGGCGAATCCCACTGCGGCAAAAAAGGCCAATCCTTCGATACGATGTCCCAGTCCCAGGGCGGCCAGCGGCTCGGAGCCGAATTGGGTAATCACTTTGGTGAGAAGCATGTAGCTGACGCTAAACATGACGCCGCTAAAGGCTATGGGCGCGCCGATGCGGGTGATCCGCCACATGTAATCGAGGCTGATGTAGCGGCTGACCTGTCTTTCAAAGGTAATCCTGACTTGCCGGCGTTGTAACAAGACCGTCCCCATGACGGCTGCCAACAGATGTGCGACCACAGTAGCCAAGGCAGCGCCGCCGGCCTCCAGGCGCGGAAAGGGACCAATGCCAAAAATGAGGAAAGGGTCGAAAATCGCATTAAAGAGCAATGCGGCGGCGATGATTTTCATCGGCGTTATCGTGTCGCCCATACCCCTAAAAGCCGCATCGATCACGTAGGTATAGAAAATGGGAGCCAAGCCTAAGGACATATAGATCAGGTATTGATTGGCAGAGGCAAAAACGGTCTTTTCCAGTCCCATATAGGTGAAAGCCGCCCGTTGCAACAGGAAAGAGCCAAAGCCAAAGACAAAGGCGATCAGCAGACTGAGGACAACGCCTTGGCCGGTGACTAAGCCGGCCTGTTTGGTATCCTTGGCGCCAACAAATCGGGCCACCATCGCCGTGATGCCGGCGCTGACCAAAGTACCGACCGATTGCAGCGCCCAGACGGTGAAGGAAGCGGCGCTAACACCGGCGAATTGCTCCGCGCCCAGCTTGCCGACCCACCAGGCGTCAATGAGATTGAAGGTCATCATCAGCAGCATGGAGGTCATGGCCGGGCCGGCAAGGCGAAAAATGGCCTTGCTCAAAGGTATGGTGGTCAATTCCGGCTCCGGCGGTACCGCGGGCAAAAGGCCTATGCTTTCCGGAGCTCCAGGCCATTCGAGCGGGGAAACGATGTCATGGACGTTTTTTGAGGATTCTGTCATTGAATTGGTTTTTCCCGACCAGCATGGCTGCTCTGTTTTGACTTGCGGGTTACGCCTGATTTGCCTATGTTCTGCGCGGTCAAAGTAACTAATTCATTGTCGATTGTCAAGCCAAACGCTGTTCAAAACAAATCTCGCGGGAAGAGGGTTCATGCATTTAAGAAAATTTCGTCTGGTCGATTTAACGCATTCCGTACTTCCTACCATGCCCCATTGGCCCGGGGATCCACCGACGGTTGTTGAGCCGGTGACGGATATTCGTCGGGAGGGTTATGGCCTAAATCGGATCATCATCGGCGAGCATTCTGGCACCCATGTAGGAGCCCCAAGACATTTCATTGCTGATGGAAAAGACATTTCCCAAATCCCCGCCGACCGGCTCATGGTCCCAGGCGTCAAGATTTCTGTTAGAAACGAAGCGCTGAATAACCCCGACTTTTTGCTCTTGCCGGAGCATATCTCGGGCTGGCAGGGTTCATTCGGTCAATTGCCGCCGCAATCATTTGTCCTCGTGGAGACCGGTTGGAGCCGGCACTGGGATAGGCCGAGGGCTTATTTGGGGAGCGAAGGCAGCAAGATGCACTTTCCCGGTGTGTCGAAAATGGCCGCAGAGCTTTTGGCGCACGATTATCACCTCGCCGGCATCGGCATCGATACGGCTGGGATCGACGGCGGGATGTCAGCGGATTTTGCTGCGAACAAGATACTGGCGGCAAACGACTGCTTGCATCTGGAAAATCTGACCAATCTGGATCAATTGCCGGCAAAAGGATTCTCGCTGTTCATCGGCGCATTGCCCATCGAGACGGGAAGCGGTTCTCCGTGTCGGGTTATAGCGATGCTTACGGAAACATAAAGCTAAACGAGGCGCTCTTTGAAAGGCGTCATGAGCATGAGGATATAGCCGTCCGGGTCGGCAATTTCAGCGACGCGACCATGCTCCTCATCTCGCGGCGATACCAATACGTGTGCCCCCAGACTTTCCAGCTCGCGCACTGCAGCGTTGACGTCGCTGACAAGAAAGCACAAGGTAATCCCGTACTTGACATGTCGCTCGTCCTCGGTGTCCGGGAGCCAGGACCGCAATGCCAAGGTCGTCTCTCCCAACGAAAAAGTCTTCCAATCAGGCTCGTCGGCAGTCTGCTTTAAACCAATGACATCGCGATAGAATCTGACCGATTCCTTCATATTATTGACGCAGAGAATCACGTTGTCAAGTCTCTTGAACATGGCTGTTTCCTCCTACGTTGACACAGCTCGCTCAACGATGAGCCGGACAAAATTTACAATTCTGCACTACACGTTACCGCTTTTCAAGAAAATTCTCAAGCAATTTGTTTAAGCAAACACCTCTTGCTGCGGCGACCACATGTTGATTCCCTGAAAGCCGCGACTACTCCATCAGCGGGGCTTTCGTTTGCCGGTGCGACGACGAGGAAAGGTCAATCCACACTACTTACTTTCAACGTTCATCCGGCAAATGCGTTCCTATGAAGGCTGCTCTGATACCAAGACAAAGTGAATAGCAGCTACGCATCTTTCGGAAAAGCCGCTTTTGATCCTAACCCGGACAAGCCGGAACCAAAAATGGATAATGGGTCAAACTCAAATTGGTTTTCGCCTGTCTTAACGCAGAGAAGGCCGAGGGCGCAGAGTTACGCAGAGGTTTAGTCATGCTATGAAACTTTCCTCCGCGGTCTCAGCGGCCATTGCATTGAGTTTTTAACATGTGCCAGATTTGGCTGGACGTTTACAATTGAGCTACTAATTCTGCCTAGATTTTCCGTTGCGCATTGCTAAGGGATTTCATATATTAGCCACCATTAATAGCATAAAGAATGGACCCCGTAGGCCGGCGACCCCAAAAGACACTTCCGCCCTTTCGTTCAAAGCAAAAGAATCATTGTCGGCAGCACCATTTTTTGCTTTGGCGTTTTGCACTGGAACAAGTGTCACCTAACCAATGCCTCTGTTCTGTGAACGCTCAAACAACCAGCTTACGCCGAAGCAACGCGAATCTGTTGGAACACCAACCATGAAATTTGATCACTTGACCATTTCAAATAGAGACGACCTCATATTCGGTTCCGCGCTACACCCTGTCCGCACCAAAAGAGGCTTGTCGATTGGCGGGGGACTCGTCTATCCCGAGTTGAACTTTACTCTTCCCGCCATGCAGATAGATGAGAGTTCACTGAAAGAAGTCAGAACTCATTATAGGCAGATTATTACTGAGGCCATTGAGAAGGCAATGCGCTTGGAATCCAACGGTGTGGTCTTTGAATTCGAGACGTTGTTGGAAATGACCCTGAATCCGGATCTCGGCGTCGAGCTGGTCAAGCTGATGAACGACATTTGCGAGGAGTACTACCAAGAGTCCGGATTCAAGAGCGAAATCAGATTGACACCTAATGACATCAGGGATTATGAGAGACCGCCGAAGCTTCGCACCGGGAGTTATCTGGCAAAGATGCTCGAACTCTTCGAAAGAGGAGCAGAAGACGGCGGAGACCTGCTTTCCATCGAGAGTACCGGGGGAAAAGAGGTCTTCGATGACGCCATCATGATGTGCGACATCAGGCAAGTCATATTCTCTTTGATCGTTTTGGGGGTTCGAGACATGAAATTTCTCTGGCAAAAAATCGTGCAAATTGCCAAGGAAAAAGATAGAATCGCTGGGGGCGATACGGCCTGTGGTTTTGGCAATACCGCCATGGTTCTGGCGGAGAACGGGTACATACCCAAGGTGTTTGCAGCAATTGTCCGGATCATCACCGCGGTCAGAACGTTGGTCGCGGTGGAGGAAGGTGCAATGGGACCGGATAAGGATTGCGGGTACGAGGGGCCGTTTCTCAAAGCCATTGCTGGCATCCCGATTTCTATGGAAGGCAAAACGTCTGCTTGTGCGCATTCGAGCCCAGTCGGCAACGTTGCTGCGGCTTGCGCGGATTTGTGGAGCAATGAATCCGTGCAGAACATCAAGTTGTTAGGCGGAATGGCGCCGACCGTCTACCTGGAGCAGCTCGAATATGACGTTCGGCTCTTCAATCAAGCCATCAAAAACGGAAAAAGCACGGCGTTGATGCTGCAGAATCTGCTGGTCGAATCCGACATTCATTTCGATCCGCAAGCCTTGATCCTCGCGCCGGCGAATGTCATCGTCATTGCCACTGAGATTGTCAAGAGCAAATCTTACCTTGAGGCAGTGGTGCGAGCAAGCCTAAAAGGTCTTGAGCTGATGGAAACGGCAGTCCAAAATGGCAGCTTGAAGATTGCAGAGAGAGAAAAAGTCTGGCTGGGAAGGCTGAGGGATGAGCTTGCCGCCATCCCTTTGGTCGAAGATGTTTTCATAGGCCAAGTGCTTCCCACACTTGACCAAAGCAAATTCCTGCCTTCAGAATATGGATTGTAAAAAAGCGACAAGACAAATTAAGGTGATGGATGACCCAATAAGAACGATCACACTCTCATAGGAAAGCAAAATTGACAACCATCGGCTATCAAGCTTTGAACATCTCACTGGTCTTAGCTGCTTTTTCCACTCTTCTCTACGCCGTTTCAGGCAAAGCTCATCAACGTTTTATCGCCAGTGCACACCGAGCTGTTTACGCCATGTGCGCTCTGGTCACTCTCGCTTCTGTTGCGTTGCTCTATGCATTTTTTGCCCGTGACTTTCAAGTGGAGTATGTAGCCCACTACTCCAACCGCTCGCTCTCTTGGTTCTACACGGCCACGGCCTTTTGGGCCGGCCAAGACGGTTCCTTGTTACTTTGGACCTGGCTGCTGACGATTTTTGCCGTCGTCGTCATCGTGAGAAATAAGAACCGAAATCTGGATTTGCTGCCCTACACGATGGCCGTCATCAGTTTCACTGTGCTTTTCTTTCTTTATCTGACCATCTTCAAGACCAATCCCTTCGCTCGCTCGCCTTTCATTCCTCCGGATGGTCAGGGGCTGAATCCACTCCTGCAAAACCCAGGCATGATCTTTCATCCGCCCTCGCTCTATGTCGGCTTTGTCGCCTTCACAATTCCTTTCGCCTTTGCCCTCTCCGCTCTCTTGAATGAACGTTTGGATGAACAGTGGGTGAAGAGCATCAGACGCTGGACGCTTTTTGCTTGGCTGTTTTTGACAATTGGCAATATCCTGGGTATGCAATGGGCTTACGTCGAGCTGGGCTGGGGCGGCTATTGGGCTTGGGACCCCGTCGAAAACGCTTCCCTCCTTCCTTGGCTTACCGGCACAGCGTTTCTGCATTCGATCATCGTGCAGGAACGCAAGGGAATGTTCAAGACTTGGAATTTAACCCTTATCATCCTGACTTTTGCTCTGACTATTTTCGGGACCTTTGTAACCCGCAGCGGCATCATCTCCTCCGTGCACGCCTTCGGCGTCTCCACTTTGGGGCCGCTTTTCTTAGGCTTTCTCGCCATAGTTCTGCTGGGATCATTCTACTTGTTGTTTAGCAAGGCCAAACAACTACGTAGCCATCGCACGCTGGGATCGTGGACCTCCAAAGAATCCAGCTTCCTTTTGAACAATCTTTTGCTGGTAGCGATGACTCTGGGTGTCTTCTGGGGCACCATTTTACCCACAGTGTCCGAAGCCTTTCAGGGCGCCAAAATGACCGTCGGCGCTGCCTTCTTCAACCGCATGGCCACCCCAATTGGTTTGGCGCTGTTTCTGCTCACCGGACTGTGCGCCTTGCTGTCATGGGGCAAGACGAGCAACAACAGGTTGCTGAAAAACTTTATGCTACCAGGGTTGATAACATTGGCAGCCTTCATTATCATGACAATGCTGGGCATTCGCCAATTGACACCTCTTGTCTCGCTGTTGATAGCAACCTTTGCCTTGACCACGACGCTCGCCGAATTCATACATGGAGCTTTAGTCCGCAGCCGCACGGACAAAATCCGACTTGTTCCCGCCTTGCTGAGCTTAGCTCAACGTAATAAGCGTCGCTACGGCGGCTATATCGTGCATCTCGGAGTGCTCATGCTTTTCTTGGGCATCATCGGCTCTTCAGCTTTTTCCGTAGAGAAAACGGCAACTCTGCAAAAAGGCCAAGACATCAGCCTGGGAGCATACAGGCTCGTTTTTCGCGGTATGATAGGATCACACGCAAAGGGTATGCACATTCAGGCGGCCAATTTTGATTTGTTCAAAAACAATCGCCAAATAGGAACCATAAAATCCGAAAAGCACATTCATCCTAATTTTCAACCGGCCACCGAAGTTGGGATTCGCTCCACCCTGGCGGAAGATTTGTACTTGGTTCTGGCCGACTATAACGGCAAAGCAGAGGCCGCCACAGTCAGCGTCATGATCAATCCCCTCATATTATGGATGTGGATCGGCGGAATCGTGATGGTGTTGGGAGCACTGTTAGCCATGTCTCCGCAAAAGCGGAGTCCTGCTGCAGTCGAATAATCAGCGCTGCCTAACAGGTCTCGAAGGCGGCTTGCAAGAATGCTAACAAGGATTAAACCTACAAAACTATGATTGCCTTCATTCCATTTATCATCGTGCTCGCAACCTGCGTCTACGTTCTTTACCCGCTCTTTTCTGGCCGAAAAGCGAGCACGGCTGCGGTCGACGTCCAGAACCTTCAGCTAATGGAGCTCATCCATCAAAAGAACCTCATTGCCGACACTCTGAGCGATTTGGAGTTTGATTTGCAAACCGGAAAACTGTCTGAGCAGGACTATGCCTTGCTGACAGAAGAACAGCAGTTGATGCAGACAGACATCGAAAAGAAAATACTCGTCGCTTCGGGGACAAGTCAGAGAGACATTTCACACAGGTTAGAAGCGGAGATCGCCGTGGAGGTTGAAAAATTAAAAGGAAAAGCTCCCGCTGAGTGCCGCAAGTGCGGACATCGCTTAGGAGCGAACGACAAATTTTGTGCAAACTGTGGTGAGATGGTATCCCAATAGAAAAACCATAGCATCGCAATAACAACCCACGAAAATCTTAACAAATTCTATCATGCTAACATCACGTCTAAGAACTCTCACAATATTCTTCTCCGTAGTGACGCTTTTCCTGCAATCCAAGGATAGCCAAGCCCAGGCTGTTTTTGAAGGTAAGATCGTCAACGCCAGTCACGACAGCGCCGGCGTCGAGCAAGTCCCGGTTCACTTGTGGCTCATGAGAGCTCAAGATGAGAATCCGATTTCTATTGCCCATGCGCAATCCTCCGGCAAAGGCCTTTTTCAATTCCGCATTGGTCAACCGGACACCTCAGCCGGGTACTATGCGGGCACCGATTTTCAGGGCGTGACCTATTACAGCGAAGGGGCAAAATTCCTCTCTCCATCGGAGAAGCGGACACAAACCATCGTAGTGTACGATTCAACTCATTCCACTGCTGCGATCATCACCCTAATGCATCATCTATTCGTGGAAGATTTCGGGGAAAACATCTCCATACGCGAATCGCGCATTATGGGTAATCCCAGTAATAAAGCGGTGGTGAGCCTGCAAAGGGATTCTCTCAGCGAGCCATATACTTTTCGCTATACCCTTCCGTTCACTGCTCGCAATTTTACACCTTCTGTTACAGGAATCCATGAGGACCTACAACTTGTCGGGCGTGAAGTCTATGATCGCGGAGTCGCACTTCCGGGCAATCGACAAGTCTCCTATACCTACGAGATTCCTTGGCAAAGGGACGTGGCCACCGTCGAATTGGATATAAGCATCTTAACCCGTTCGCTGCAGGTGTTCGTCGGCAATCCGCAAATAAAGCTTGACTCTGAGCAACTGCAGGACCTTGGCCCATTCGTGATCCGCGGCACCAGCTACCAACGCTACGGGGCCAACGAGTTAGCGCCCGGCACCCGCGTGCAGCTCACTCTCCGCCGCGAGGGCTCGCATGCTCAGGAGCCATCAGCCCTGATCCTTCCGCTGACGGCAATCATTCTTCTGGGTGGTCTCCTGTTCGCGCTGGCACAAAAACCACGAGCTACCTCAGCTCAAAAACCAAAGGATGAAGCCAAGCTCTTAGCACGCAAGAGAGAGCTTGTCCATGCCATTGCCAAAATCGATGCCAAGCTGGAAGCACAGGATAACTCGCAGATGAAGCGACAGCGACAGGAGCTTTTCCACGACTTGCAACGCATCGAGATCAGCTTGCACGGGCCGGCCTCCGCAGCCAAAAGCAAAAAGCGATGATCACCGTTAGCGGGCTACAAAAGTTTTTTGGACCGGTTCAAGCGCTGCGCCGCATCGATTTTGAAATTGAGGCGGGTGAATTTACAGCGCTTTTGGGAGTGAACGGCGCCGGCAAAACAACCCTCATTCGCATTCTATCCACTCTCACAAAACCTTCCGCGGGCGAGGTCATCATCGCGGGTCTGGATGTCCGCAAAGACCCCAATCGCATCCGCGAACAGATCGGCGTGATGAGCCATTCCACTTTCCTTTATGGCGATCTTTCCGCGGAGGAAAACCTGCACTTTTATGGCAAGATGTTCGGTATTGCGCAACTGAATCGTCGCATCGACGAATTGTTGGAAAGGGTGAACCTTGATACCCGTCGCCACGATTTGGTGCGCACGTTTTCCAGGGGGATGCAGCAGCGCCTCTCCTTGGCGCGAGCAATTTTGCACCGGCCAGAAATCTTGCTATTGGATGAGCCATTCACGGGGCTGGACGTCAACGCCGCGGCTTTGGTCACCGAGCTTTTGCAGCAATTCATTGCTGAGGGCATCACGGTTTTGCTGACCACGCATGACATCGACTATGCCTTGCAGCATGCGCAACGTGTGCTGGTAATTAAACAAGGATTGATCGCTGCGGCGACAGCCGCACAGCAAATAACGCGAGAACAAATCAGCCGGTTACTGTTGGATGGACAAGAAAAGCCATCATGAGGATGCTTGCTCAAATCACCGCAATTTTACGCAAGGACTTTTTGCTAGAGCTGCGCAGCAAAGAGGTAATCAGTTCTATGTTGGTCTTTGCCTTGACTGTAGTGGTCATTTTCAATTTTGTATTCGAGCCCGGTTCGACGCAAATCAAAACAACGGCACCGGGAATTCTGTGGGTGGCTTTTACCTTTGCCAGCGTACTTGGTCTTAGCCGTGCTTTTGCCCGCGAACAGGAGCAGGGCATGATGCAAGGATTACTTCTCTGCCCAGTCGATCGCAGCCTGATCTACGTCGCTAAAGTCGTCGGCAACGTCCTGTTCATCAGCATGGTGGAGCTGATTACCTTCCCCATCATGATCATGTTATTCGATCTTTCCGTCGGCAAAGTGTTCTTCTCCTTGTTGCTGGTTTTATTCTTGGGGACGCTGGGTTTTGCCGGAGTCGGCACTTTATTCTCCACCATTTCGGCCAACACCAAATCCCGGGAAGTTATGCTGCCGATTCTGTTGTTTCCGGTGAGCGTGCCGGTCATTCTTGCATCGATCAAAAGCACGGCCTACTTGCTCGGCGGAAGAGAATTTGCGGACGTCTGGTCTTGGCTGCGGTTGCTCATCGGATTTGACGTCATATTCTTGGTTATTTGCTTTTTGTTGTACGAGTATATTTTGGAGGAGTAGGCTACTTCTTCGTTGCGACCAACTCCCAGCCTTAGCTCGATACTTGACAATGGGAAAAATAGCATGTAGATTTAGCCGCGACCTTTATGATTTTTCGCAAGCGGGCCAATGTCCTTTGCAGAAAGATTGCAAAGGGGAAGCTCAATCTGCGCATCATGCAGCTCCAGCGCCTGAAGTGCTGCGCAAGAAGGCACTCGCGGCCTTTCATTTAAAGTGAGTATAGTTTGGCAAATTTTTTCTCACCACAATATGTAGGAGAATTCTCCGAGTTCGACCACAATATGCAATAATGGTCGATGTCTGGAGACATCTCCTACGGCTTTAATTTTCGATTTTGCCAATCTACAGCAAAGTGAGTATCCTGGTACTGCAATTGACCCAGAACAACAAAAGAATGGTAGCTCGACCGAGCTCGCTTGCTGGCGGTGCCGGACCGCGAGAAGGAGAAACAATGAAACAGTGCAAAATCATCGTTGAGAAACACGTTGACGGCTACGTTGCTTACCCACTTGGTCTGAAGGGGGTCGTTGTCGAAGAAGGCGACAGCTATGAAGAAGCCTTGAATGACAAGTCCGCAATTGAGTTTCATATTGAGACTTTCGGACCAGAAGTAATCGAAACTGAGCCGCCGATTTGGGAGGCATTCATTGCGGAAGCTGGGGTGGCAGAAAGTCTCGGCGACTAACGTTTCAACATATCGGCAAGTCATCTTCAATCAGGCGACAAATTATGTCTCGCAAAACCTTTCCTATCTTGACCGGATCCATTGTCATCACGTTTCTGGCAATCCTCTTAGCTCTCTATTTTGCCTTTCTCTACGCCCCCACCGAGCGAACGATGGGCGATGTACAACGCATCTTCTATTTCCACGTTTCCTCTGCCTGGGTGTCGTTTCTTGCGTTCTTTGTTGTCTGCATAGCAAGCATCGCCTTTCTCCGGACCGGGAAGGAATATTGGGATCGCTTGGCTGTTTGCTCGGCTGAATTGGGCGTGCTGTTCATCACCATCGTGCTGCTCACGGGCCCCCTCTGGGCTAAACCGGTTTGGAACACCTACTGGACTTGGGACGCGCGGCTAACCACCTCGCTCATCCTTTGGCTCATCTACGTGGCCTATTTGATGCTGCGCAACTACGTCGCCGATCGGGAACGTGGGGCGCGATTGGCCGCGGTTTTCGGCATTGTCGGCTTTGTGGACGTGCCCATTGTTTATATGTCCATTCGCTGGTGGCGCACCTTGCATCCCAGCCCCGTCATCGGCGGCGGCGAAGGCAGCGGTTTGGCTCCGGCGATGATCACCACGCTGATGGTTTGCTTAGCAGCGTTCACAATTCTGTTTACAACCCTGCTCTTTTTCCGCTATCAAACCGCGGGTCTGCAGCGGGAGCTTGATGGTCTGAAAGCCCAGCTTCATTCTTGATCGAGGAATTTATCCATGAAAAACTTGATGTACCTCTTTGCCGCTTATGCCGCTATTTGGACTCTGCTCTCGCTTCTTCTGCTAAATAGTGCAAAAAAACTGGCAAGATTGGCAAAGGAAATAGAGGCGATGAAGAAGCAAATCGACAAATCCAAGGGGTAAGCTCTTTGATGGGCAAAACCTCGCTCTCAGGTGGGCCCTCTCGTTCCCAAGCTGTTTGGGAACGAGATGGCCTTCGCTTGCGCCCTGGAAGTGAGCTATTACTTTGAAGGAAAATCTCTTCGGGGGCTGTTTCCGGCCACCTGATGATTCGAAGAAAAGGTACTGACTTTGAAAACCGAATAGAATAGCCAGCCGACCGGCTCGAAACTACCGTTCGGATTGTCTGAACCCATACGCGGCTTCCCCTGCCATCATTCATTCGCCTTGACTCTTTAGTAATTATGCTGTATATTTTTCGCGCAATCAGCAAGCGGCTCAGCCGCTTTGATTATTTTTGAACAACCAGGAATATGATATGATAGAAGAAGTCAACGAACAGCTTTCGGAGTTAAAGGAACGCACAGCAATGCTGCGGAGGTACCTTTGACATAGATACGAAAGAAAAGGAGATTGCCGAGCTACAAGAAAAAAGTCAGCGTCCTGAATTTTGGAATGACAATGAAGCCGCCCAGCAAGTCATGCGCGAATTGAGTGCGCGCAAGGAATGGGTCGACGTATGGCAGAAGATCAGCGCAAAATCGACCGATCTGCAGGAGTTGCTCGAATTGGCTCAGGAGGAAAATGACGAGTCGATTGCAGCGGAAATCGCCTTAGAAGTCAGCAAGCTGCTGCAGCAGGTTCAGAACCTTGAATTTCGCAAAATGCTGGGTGAACCCAACGACGGCAAAAACGCCATCCTGACCATTCATCCCGGCGCCGGCGGCACTGAATCGCAGGACTGGGCGCAGATGCTGATGCGCATGTACATTCGCTGGGTCGAGCGGCATGGTTTTGCCTACGACGTTTTGGACCTGCAAGCGGGAGAGGAGGCCGGCATCAAAAGCGTCACCATCGAGGTGACCGGCAGCTATGCCTACGGCTACCTCAAGGCCGAAGCCGGCGTGCATCGCCTGGTGCGCATTTCCCCTTTTGACTTTAACAAGCGACGGCACACCTCCTTCGCTTCGGTCTTTGTCTATCCGGAAGTGGACAGCGCCATCGAAGTCGACGTGGATGAAAAGGATCTGCGCATCGATACCTACCGCTCTAGCGGCGCCGGCGGCCAGCATGTCAACAAGACCAGCTCCGCGGTGCGCATCACCCACATCCCGACAGGAATCGTCGTGCAGTGCCAAAACGAGCGTTCGCAGCATCGCAACCGCGAGTCGGCCATGAAGATACTTCTTTCCCGTCTTTATCAGAAGAAGATGGAAGAGGAGCAACAAAAAATTGCCAAGCTCGAAAGCACCAAGAAGGATATCGCTTGGGGCAGCCAGATTCGCTCCTACGTATTTCATCCGTACAATCTGGTCAAAGACCATCGCACCGGCCATGAAACCAGCAACACCTCTGCGGTCATGGACGGTGATCTGGACGGATTCATTAACGCCTATTTGATGCGACAGGGGCAATCCGGGCGGAAGTAGATGCCAATTCTAAACCGCAGCCAACGCAGACATGCCAACGTGAAAAGTACCCCAGCGTACCCACGTCCCACAGTGGCGGAAATCGATCTGTCCGCCATTGCCTTCAATTTGGCGGGGATTAGAAAGAGGGTTGCGCCGGCGGCAATCATGGCTGTGGTCAAAGCCGACGCCTACGGGCATGGTGCCGTTGAAGTGAGTCGCTGCGCCTTGCAGAACGGGGCAGAATACTTGGGCGTGGCCTTGACGCAAGAGGGGATCGAGCTAAGACAAAGCGGCCTGCAATGCCCCATTTTGGTTTTTGGCGGCACTTGGCCTGAAGAGGCTGACAGCCTGGTAAGCCATGATTTAGAAGCGACCGTCTACGATTCGGAAGGAATCGAGGCGATGCGCGCTGCCGCCCTGAAACACAACCGGCCAGCAAAGATCCACATCAAACTCGATACCGGCATGGGACGAGTCGGAATAGATTGGCGCACCGCACCACCCTTTATAGAAAAAGCCGTGAGAACGGAAGGCCTGCTGCTTCAAGGCCTCTACACCCACTTTGCCACTTCGGATCAAATGGACAAGAGCTTTGCGTATCTACAGCTTGCCCGATTTCAGCAAGTGACCAAGCAACTGGAATCAAAAGGCATCCGGATTCCAATCAAACACACCGCCAACAGCGGCGCAATTTTAGACATGCCGGAATCTTACTTTGATCTGGTGCGCCCCGGGGTCATGATGTACGGCTACTATCCTTCCAAGGAGACCAGTGAAAGCGTGCCCCTGCGTCCGGCTATGACTTTCAAAACTCGTGTCCTTTTTCTAAAGAGCATCGAACGCGGAACCAGCGTCAGTTATGGCCGGCAGTTTATCGCCGAGAAAAAGACGCGTATTGCCACCCTGCCGGTCGGCTATGCGGACGGCTACAACCGGCTGCTATCCAATCGCGGCGAGGTGCTCATTCGCGGCAAGCGGTATCCCATTGTCGGTAGAGTTTGCATGGATTTGATTATGGCGAATGTGGGAGAGGATGAAGACATTGCTGCGGGTGATGAAGCAGTTCTGTTTGGCCGGCAAGGCGATGAGGAAGTGACCGTGCAATCGATTTGCGATCTGCTGGGTACGATTCCTTACGAGGTGACTTGTTGGGTTTCCAGGCGAGTGCCGAGGGTATACCGGAATTAGAAGGTGCGAGTCGTCTTGCCGATTATTGAGGCCTTCTGATCAGCTATGATTCAGTCCACAGCATAGAGGGTTTGATCTTCTTTTCGGCACAACTGCGCAGGTATAGGTTGATGAGCTTCTGATAAGGAATGTCGATATCTTTCGCCAATCCCTTGAAATATTCGATTGTCTCAGGCTCTAGCCGAATGATAATTTGCTTCTTCAGCTTGTCGGCGTAAGGATTACGAATAGATTTGGAGAAATCGTATTCTTTTCGCATATCACCTGTTCCTTTTGTAATTTTTTGCCTCCAGTTTTGTAGCTTTGCGCGCAGAGATAATCCGAATCACTGCGGCTGACTCCCGGTAAGCATGAACAACTACCAAGAGTCGCAGATTGTAACTCATCCCTAAGAGAATGAAACGATCCTCAAGATTGGAATGATCAGGATCATGAATCAGACGCGCGTGGTCATCATAAAAAACGGTTCTTGCTTCCTCAAAAGATACTTTATGTTTCTTTTGATTCGCAATATTTTGTTCTTCATCCCAAGTGAATTTAATTGCCTCCATGGGCTGAATGTAGCCACATTTTTGTTTCTCTGCAATACTTTTTATGGAACAATACGGGAGGATTTATGGCAAAGCTAAGCGGAACAATACAACCCGACAGAACCGTCAGTTCCTTGATGTTCGGACTTCTTTGGCTCTCTTTCTCTTTGGGAAACGCGCATGCAGTGTCTGAAGCCACATTGCTTTTTTTCTTCTTGTGCAACCTCGGCTGTTTTGGTGGACACTGAATCTTAAGTCGACGAATAAGCAAGAATCCGATATATTTCTTTTTCGTGAGGTCTCATGAACCAAGAAGAGCTTCAGGATCTAAATGAGGTAATGAAAACCCGTCGCAGCAAGCTGGCGCGCTTGCAGGATATGAGCATCAACACCTTTGCCTACGGTTTCGCACGCACCCACGTTGCGAACGACATTGTGGCGAACTTTGCCCAGTTTCAGGATCAGGAAGTGACGGTAGCCGGGCGCATGATGTCCTTGCGACGCATGGGCAAAGCTGCTTTTGCGCATATCATGGACAACTCCGGACGGATTCAAATATACGTTCGCCAAGATCAGGTGGGCCCGCAAGCTTACGAGGTATTCAAGCTGCTTGACATCGGAGACATCATCGGCGTCAAGGGCAAAGTTTTCAAAACCAAGACGGAAGAAATCAGCATTTTAGTTTCCCACGTTGAGCTGCTGACCAAGAATCTTCGCCCTCTGCCGGTAGTAAAAGAACGGGAGGAGGAAGGCAAACATGTAGTCTATGACGCCTTTGCGGACACCGAACAGCGCTACCGCCAGCGGTATGTAGATTTGATCGTCAATAAACCGGTGCAGGATGTCTTTGTCAAGCGCTCCAAGATCGTCACCGCCATGCGCCGGTATTTGGATGACCGTGGCTATCTGGAAGTCGAGACGCCGATCTTGCAGCCGATTTATGGCGGCGCGGCGGCACGGCCATTCACCACCCATCATAACGCCCTCGACATGACCCTGTACCTTCGTATCGCCGATGAGCTGTATTTGAAGCGCCTCATCGTCGGCGGCTACGAAGGGGTCTACGAAATCAGCAAAGACTTTCGCAACGAGGGCATCGACCGCACCCATAATCCCGAATTCACCATGATGGAGCTGTACGTCGCCTATCAGGACTATACCTTCATGATGGGCTTGGTGGAGGATATGGTCAATTACATCGCTATGGAGGTTTTGGGCACGACCAAGATCAGCTATCAGGGAACCGAGATCGACCTGACCCCACCCTGGCCGCGATTGCCCTTGTTCGCCGCCATAGAAAAGCACGCCGGTGTGAATTTGTATGACAAAAATCGCGCAGAACTCATGGCAGCAGCGAAAACTTTGCACGTGGAAACCGAATCCTTCTGGGACGCCGGCAAGATTCTCGACGAGATTTTCAAGGAAAAAGTCGAGCCGAACCTGATCCAGCCGGTCTTTATTTGTGACTATCCGGTAGAGCTTTCGCCGCTGGCCAAAAGACATCGAAATGATCCCAAGCTGGTGGAGCGCTTCGAGCCTTTCGTCGCCGGACGGGAAATCGGCAATGCCTTTTCGGAACTGAATGATCCCATCGACCAGCGCCAGCGCTTTGAGCAGCAAATGGCCTTGAAAGATGCCGGCAACGAAGAAGCGCACATGCTGGACGAGGATTTTCTGCGGGCTTTGGAGTACGGCATGCCGCCCACCGCCGGCTTGGGTATG
Source organism: Caldithrix sp. (assembly GCA_020722685.1). Next base: position 25,834 of record DYKH01000050.1, read on the forward strand.
GGCATCGACCGGTTGGTGATGCTGTTGACAGATTCTCCTTCCATCCGCGACGTGATCTTTTTCCCAACCATGAGACCGGAAGAGTAAGCCATGTCCTTCGAGCTTTTCGTCGCCAGGCGTTTCTTGCGCGCCAGACGGCAGACGGGATTCGTCTCGCTGATTACCTACATTGCCATCGCCGGAGTGATCATCGGCGTGGCGGCGCTGATTATCATTCTTTCGGTCATGAACGGCTATGAATACGAAGTCCGCTCCCGTCTCATCGGCGTGGGAGCGCACGTCAAGGTGCGGACTTTTCACCATCAGGGTATCGACAACTACAATGCCCTGATCGAACAACTGAAGTCCATCCCGCACGTGCAGGCCATGACGCCTTACATCGACGATAAAGGTCTGATGATTTCCAAACAAACGTCCACGGGCGTGCTCATCCGGGGACTCGATCCCGGAACGGTGAACAATGTCCTCGATATAAGTAATAGCATCAATCTGGGCAAGCTGGATTTGGGCCAGATAGAACAGCCTGGGGAACCCACCTTGCCCGGCATCGTGGTTGGCGCCAATTTGGCCGACAAGCTCGCGGTTACTCTTGGCGACGTCGTAACCCTCGCCAGTTTGGCTGGCGTCAAGAGCTTCGGCCAGTTGCCGAATATGTTGCAATTCCGCGTCACCGGCCGTTTCAAGACCGGACTTTATGAATTTGATAATACCTTTTGCTATGTCTCTATTCGCTCCGCGCAATTGCTTTTTAATATGGGCCAGAAGGTTTCCGGCATCGACCTGCGCTTGGACAATCTTGACTATTCCGAAACCGTCGCCCAACAAGCCATTGACCTATTAGGTTATCCCTATCGAGCCCTGACCTGGTTCGATCTGAACATGAACCTGTTTGCCTGGTACCAGATTCAGAAATGGGCCGGCTTTATCATTTTGAGCTTGATTATCATCGTCGCAGCTTTTAACATCGCCAGCACTCTCATTATGGTGACCATGGAGAAAACCAAGGAGATTGGCATCCTAAAATCCATGGGCGCTTCGACCATCAGCATTCGTCGCGTTTTCACTTACGAGGCATTATTTGTCGGCGTCATCGGTACGGCCTTTGGATTCGCTTTGGGCTACGGGCTGTGTTGGGCGCAGCAGACTTATAGGTTTCTCTCATTGCCGCAAGATGTCTACATTATCGGCTGGTTACCGATTTTGATGAAGTGGAGCGATTTTGCTTTCATTGGCGTCGCGGTTCTTGGCATCACGTATCTTGCGTCGGTTTATCCTGCGGCGAGAGCCGCCAAGTTGGACCCGGTGGCGGCCATACGATTTGATTGATGTGGACGTTTTTCCGTTCCCAGATGTGTAGGAGGGCTTTCCCAAGCCCGATTGCACAGGCGCAACAATTCGGCGTTAGGAAGCGCCTCCTACAAATATACTTGTGTAATTCTGCAATCCGCAAATCCCACAAATAGGACAAGATGTCTTACGAATTCTTCATCGCAACCCGCTACCTGAAATCCAAGCGAAAAACCGGCTTTATTTCGCTGATCACTTACATTTCTATTTTGGGTGTGATCATCGGCGTGGCCGCTCTCATCATCGTCCTCTCGGTCATGAATGGTTTTGAGTCAGAGGTGCGGACTCGTTTCATCGGCGTCTCGGCGCACGTGCAAGTATCTACTATCCACGACCAAGGCCTTGGTGACGCTGCCGACATGATTCAGCAACTCCTGAAGGTGCCTCACGTTCATGCTGCGTCGCCCTACATCGAAAACAAAGCCCTCATCATGTCGAGAGAGGCTTCCACGGGGTTGTTGATTCGCGGTATCGAAGCGGAAAGCGCGGTCAAGGTGAACGATATCGGCAAGAGCATCAACTTTGGCAAGCTGGAGTTGGGGCTTATCGAACATGACGGTGAGCGACCGCTTCCAGGCATCGTGCTCGGCTACAATTTGGCCGATCGCCTGATGGTCACCCTCGGCGATGTCGTCACCGTCGCCAGCTTCACGGGAATCCGGCATGTTTTGCAGACTCCACACATGGTGCAATTCCGCGTTGCCGGCTATTTTGAAACCGGATTGTATGAATTCGATGATAATCTCGCCTACATTTCCGTCGAATCCGCGCAAAGGCTTTTTCAAATGGGGACAAAAGTGACCGGCATCGAGCTGCGACTGGATCACTATCAGAATGCCCACGCAGTGGCTAAGGAAATCAACGTCCGCTTCCCTCCCCCCTATCGCACGCAAACCTGGTTCGACAAAAACCAGAACCTCTTTGCCTGGATGGAAATCGAGAAATGGGCGGCGTTTCTCGTCCTTAGCTTGATCATCATGGTGGCGGCGTTTAACATCGCCAGCACGCTCATCATGGTGACCATGGAAAAAACCAAAGAGATCGGCATTCTCAAGTCTATGGGCGCAACCAGCGGCAGCATCCGCCGCATTTTCACTTTTGAGGGTTTGGTGGTTGGCGCCGTCGGCACTATTCTGGGCTGCGCGATCGGTTACGCAGTCTGCTGGGCGCAAGTCACCTACAGGTTTTTTGCCTTGCCCTCCGACATTTATATCATCAACTGGCTGCCGGTCATCATGAAGTGGAGCGATTTTGTCTTGATCAGCCTCGCCGCCATCGGAATTTCTTTTATCGCTTCGGTCTATCCGGCGCATAAAGCGGCCAAGCTGGATGCGGTGCTCGCCATCAGATATGAGTAGGCACGGATGAGCCGCTGATGTGAACGTCTCCTGTTTCTTTCGAATAAAACCGGCTTCTTTCAGCTCAAGAACAATGTTCGGCCGCCCTGCTCTCTATGCTCCGTTTTCTCACCCAATTTGTCGCCATCCTTGAAGCAATTCATCCACTCCCGGTCATCTCAAGATGCCAAATCGCTCATTTGTTTGTGCCTCGGCAGAAAGCACTGGAACAAGTCCGGCAAGCCAGAAAACATGATGCACTGCCGGCCAGGCCCTGAAATGAATATTGAAATTTTCGTTTTTTTAGCATACATTTGTCCGGCTGTTTCAAGACCGAGTCGGTCAAAGTCCGCCGTGCCCTACGCGCCATCGGAAAAAGTACGCCGCCGCAAGAAGAAGAGCCGGCCTCCTTTTCAGGTGGCTAACGAGAGGTTGTGCAAAAGAACACCTGATGAGCAACAATCGAGTCATTTTACGTTGTAGCAATATTCACAAAAACTATCGCATGGGACGGTCTTCCACCCTGCACGTGCTGAAAGGCATCGACCTGAATATCTGCGAGGGCGAAATCGTTGCAGTCATCGGCCCGTCCGGAGTGGGAAAAAGCACGTTGCTGCACATCATCGGCGCCTTAGATCGACCATCGGAAGGGAAGGTCGAGCTTGATGGCGTGGATATTTTTTCTTATGATGATCTGCGCTTGGCAAAGCTGCGAAATAAAACTATTGGATTTGTCTTTCAATTTCATCATCTTTTGCCAGAGTTCACGGCTTTGGAGAACGTGATGCTCCCTGGCATGATTGCCGGAGACTCTAAGAACAAGCTGCTCGAACGAGCCCAAAGTTTGTTATCCGAAGTCGGATTGCAGGAGCGGGCGCACCATCGGCCCAGCGAGTTGAGCGGCGGGGAACAACAACGAGTGGCGGTAGCTCGGGCGCTGATAAACCAACCGCGCCTGATTTTAGCGGACGAGCCCTCCGGCAACTTGGATGTGCACACAGCCGAATCGCTGCATCAATTGATTTGGCAGTTGAGTCGGCAACATCGGCAGACATTTGTCATCGTAACGCACAATCGTGAACTGGCGGAACGATCACATCGGGTCGTCGAGCTGTACGACGGCCAAATCAAAAGCATCACGACTAATTGCTTCGAGTGATAGACATTTGCATCGAGCAGCAGATGAATTGCGAAATATGTCATAAAAACCCGGCGACGAAAAAAATCCACATTGCCATGCAGGGACAGATGAAGGAGTTCAATGTCTGTGAAAACTGCGCGGACATGCATGGCCTCTCCAATCCATTTGCCGGCTTACCGGACGTCTTGGGCATAATCCTGTTGGGTCTGCTGGCTCAGACCCTTACGCAGCGAGAGACGGAGACCAGCGACCTGAAATGCCAATCTTGCGGATTGACGATCAGTCAATTTCGCGCCAATGGAACATTTGGTTGTCCCGCCTGTTACGACTCCTTTCGCGATTTTGCGGAAAGCATGCTGCGAAGAATCCACGGCAGTACCAAGCATATCGGGAAAAAGCCCGTCAACCTGCGTGCCAAGCCGGATTCACATACAAGTCTATCCGAATTAGAAAAACAATTGCAGCAAGCCATTCAGGCGGAAAACTATGAGCGGGCGGCTCAGCTCCGCGACCTGATACACGATTTCAAAGGGCAGTAGGCGGTCTGGTGTGAGAGACTCAAGCTTCAACATAACCGCCGGCCATTGGCTCGGCGATTGCAGAGATGAAAGCTCGATCATCGACGCATTGGCGCGGATGCCCATCTTTTGGCTTAGCGCCAAGGGTGAGCAGAATGACATCATCATTTCCAGTCGCGTGCGGCTGGCACGAAATTTGAGCAAGTATTATTTCAAAAGCCGCATCGAGGAAAAAGATCTTTCAAGCATATTAGAAAGCGTAGAGTTAGCAGCTCGTGCGGTGCCGCAGCTCCAAGAGCTTGTGTCGTTAAACATGGACAAATTGTCAGCTTTTGAAAAAGCCCTGCTCATGGAGCGCCGGTTGATCAGCCCCAATTTTGCCCGCGATCATGGACCGAGCCGCGCGCTCATTGGTCCGGGCGAGTTGGTGAGTCTGATGGTCAACGAGGAAGATCATCTGCGCATTCAAGTCATGCAGCCTGCGCTTGGCCTGCACTCCGCGTGGGAAGTGATCAATACCGTTGACGATCAGTTGAGCAAAAATCTCGATTATGCGTTTTCCAATCAATATGGCTATCTGACCGCTTGCCCCACCAATGTCGGCACCGGGCTGCGCGCATCGATTTTCGTCCATCTGCCAGCTTTGGTAGCAACCGGACAGATTCAAAATATCTTGCAGAATTTGGGCTCCAGTGAAATCGCTTTCCGCGGCTTTTATGGCGAAGGGACGCGCATGCTTGGAGACATCTATCAGGTGTCCAACCAACTCACCTTAGGCCGGCTGGAGGAACGAATCATCGAACGCATGTACTTCGTCGCCTTAGAGCTGACCGAACTGGAACGAGCCGAAAGACTGAAGCTTCTGGAAAGGGATTCGATTATGGTCGAGGACCGGGTCTTTCGCGCCATCGCCATTTTGCAGGCGGCAAGAATGTTGGAATCAAAGGAGCTTTTACAGTTGTTATCGGACTTGAGGTTGGGCTCCAGTTTGGGCATCATCGAGCCAATTGACTATGCATTGCTCAACGAGTTGGTCGTCACAACACAATCCGCACACTTGCAGAAACTCTTGCACAAAGAAATGAATTCACGAGAGAGGGACATCGCACGAGCGGAATACACGAAGCAACGTTTGCCGTTTTCCCGATCCATGCAGCTTTTTAGGAGTAAACCATGAAGAACAACTTTTCCAGCCGTGTACAGATGGTCATCCAATTTGCTCGGGATGAGGCCCTTCGTCTTGGTCACGATTACATAGGCACCGAGCACTTGCTCTTGGGCTTGATCCGCGAAGGCGAAGGCATCGCCATCGAAATCCTGCACTCGCTCGGCTGTGATCTGGAGGAGATCAAACATGCCGTCGAGGACGCAGGACGAGCATCCGGCGATACCATGACCATCGGCAATATCCCCTTCACCAAACGCGCTGAGAAAATACTCAAAAGCGCCTATGTGGAAGCAGACCGGCACAAGTCGGACATTATCGGCACAGAGCATCTTTTGCTCGCCTTGGTCAAGGAAAAGGAAGGGTTGGCCGCGCAGATACTCAAAAGCTTTGGCGTAACCTACGAAGCCGTCAACGAAGAATTGGAGCGCATCCTGCAAGGCTCGCCATCCTCGCAAGCGGAGACCGAAACCCAACAGACCAAATCCCAGACCCCGGCGTTAGATCACTTTGGTCGCGACTTGACTGAGCTGGCCCGCAAAGGCGAACTAGATCCAATCATTGGTCGGGAAAGGGAAATTCAGCGCGTGGCACAAATCCTTAGCCGACGCAAGAAGAATAATCCCGTGTTGATCGGCGAGCCTGGCGTCGGCAAGACCGCCATCGCCGAGGGCCTGGCTCTGCGCATTGTGGAAAGAAAAGTACCGAGAATACTTTATAACAAACGCGTCGTCACTTTGGATTTGGGAGCCATCGTCGCCGGCACCAAGTATCGCGGTCAATTCGAAGAACGCATGAAGGCCATTATGAACGAGCTGGTGAAGACGCGCGACGTCATCCTCTTCATTGACGAGCTGCACACCATCGTCGGCGCCGGCGGCGCCTCCGGCTCATTAGACGCTTCCAACATGTTCAAGCCGGCGCTTTCCCGGGGCGAGCTGCAATGCATTGGCGCCACCACCCTTGATGAATACAGACAATATATCGAAAAAGACGGAGCTTTGGAACGACGTTTCCAAAAGGTCATGGTTGATCCTCCGAGCCTGGAAGAGACCTTTGCCATCGTCAAAGGATTACAGAGCCGATATGAGGCTCACCACCGGGTTCGCTTCCATGCCGATGCGATCAGGGCGATCGTCAAGCTGTCCGATCGTTACATCACTGATCGCTACCAGCCCGACAAATCCATAGACGTGCTAGACGAGACCGGCGCCCGCGTTCACCTGGCGAACATTGTGGTTCCCAAAGAGATCACCGATCTGGAAGAACAAATCAAAAAAGTCCGCAGCGAGAAAGATTCGGTGGTGAGGTCGCAAAATTTCGAAAAGGCGGCCATCTTGCGCGATCGCGAGAAGAATCTGATTCGGGAGCTGGAGGATGCCAAGAAGAGGTGGAACGAAGATCAGGATTCCACATACGCAACGGTCACCGAGGAAGACGTTGCGGAGGTTGTTTCCATGATGACCGGCATCCCGGTGATGCGAGTGGCGCAAACGGAGTCCGACCGGCTCTTACAGATGAGCGAAAAGCTCAAAAGCAGGATCATCGGGCAAGATCGGGTGATTGAAATTCTAAGCAAAGCCATCCAGCGAACCCGAGCCGGCCTGAAAGATCCCCATCGGCCCATCGGCTCCTTCATATTCCTTGGCCCAACGGGAGTCGGCAAGACGCAATTGGCAAAGGAACTGGCGAGCTATCTGTTTGAAAGCGAAGAAGCGCTCATCCGCATCGACATGTCGGAGTACATGGAAAAGTTCTCTGTTTCTCGCCTCACCGGTGCGCCTCCGGGATACGTTGGCTACGAAGAAGGCGGACAACTCACAGAGAAGGTACGGCGGCATCCTTATGCGGTCGTCTTGTTCGATGAGATCGAAAAAGCTCACCCCGACGTGTTCAACATTTTGCTGCAAATCCTGGATGAAGGACACATCACCGACGGCTTGGGCCGCAAAGTAGACTTTAAGAACACCGTGCTGATCATGACCAGCAACATTGGCGCCCGGGAAATCACCAAAGGCGGCGGATTCGGTTTTGGCAAAGCGGACGAGGAATCCGACTATGAGGCCATGAAAAACCGTATTATGGATCAAGTTCGCCGAATTTTCAATCCGGAATTTATGAATCGCGTGGACGAGATCGTGGTGTTCCGTTCCCTGAAGCGCGAGGACATGATCCAGATTATCGATATCGTGTTGGAGGAGGTTTTGGCAAAGCTGTCGGATCGCAATATCCGCATCGAGCTGACCAGAAGTGCGAAGGAATTCTTGGCGGATCGCGGCTTTGACCCGGTCTTTGGCGCCCGGCCGCTGCGGCGCACCATCCAGAAATACGTGGAGGATTCCATCGCGGAGGAGATATTAAAAGGCCGCTTTGCCGATGGCAGCGTCATCCAAGTTCACAAGAAAGGAGACGAGCTCGAGTTCATCGAGTCCGAGCGCTTGCCCAGCGGCGTTAGCTCCAACGGCTCGCCAAAACCGGAGCCGATTGAGAATTGACTTGCGTTCTCGAAAGTACCATCATCTTTCTGAGGAATAGCAATGCCGACCATGGGCATTGAAGCAATCAAGGCAGCCATTGAATCCCTTCCTGACGAACAATTTGACTCATTAAGGAAATGGTTTCTTGAGAAGGACTGGAAAAAGTGGGATGAGCAGATAGAGGAAGACTGTAGATCAGGAAGGCTGGAGTATTTGGTAAAAGAAGCGTTAGACACAGAGCCTTACGGCTTGGTTGAAGAGGAAAGACTCGCATGCCCATAATCGCACGATTCTATGGTATCATCATCAAGATGTACTTCAGTCAAAGCGAGCATGGTGTCCCACACTTTCATGCCATCTATGGCGAATATAACGCGGTCTTTGATATCTCGACACTCGAAATGCTTGAAGGCGATTTGCCCGCGCGGGCCCAAAGACTCATTAAAGAGTGGGGTACTCAGTATCAGTCAGAACTGTTGAGGATGTGGGATACCAACGAGTTCAAGCGATTGCCTGGATTGGAGTAAAGACATGAATGCTCCAAAAGTAAGGTCAGTGACCCCAATAAAAGGGAAACGCTTGCTGGTCGACTTTGCCAACGGAATTCAAAAGGTCTATGACTGCCGGCAGATACTGACTCTGGACCGCTTTCGGTTGCTACAACATGAAGCTTTTTTCAAAGCGGTCACAGTTGATCCTGGAGGATGCGGCGTCTCTTGGAATGATGAAATGGATCTGAGTGAATACGAGCTATGGACCAATGGAGTTGAGGTTGAGCAAAGAGCAGCCTGGCACAACGAAGAGGCGTTGATACAACACCATGAGCAAGGTTAGCGCGGGCAGCGGTCAGCTATCAGCACCTGAGAGTTGAGGATAGCCAATGAGTGTTTGAGCGGGGAATCCCAAATGACTCCGATGGAAAAAAACTCGAGCGGGTAAGCACTTCCAAGCCCGGGCATTTGCAGCTTAACAAGCTGTTCAATTTTCACAAGACCGGGAGAAGAAAATATAACGAAAGGCCAAGCGTCCTCACCAGGTCAGACATCTTTCGCCTCAACGCAAGGCTATACATCCCTCCAATACGCGGCAAACCAAGATCGTTTCTCGGCAATAACCACTTTATCCCCGCTCGACAAGCTCAGCTCACTCTGCAAGATTTCCGCCATGGTCTGGTCCCATCCGTGCGTTGACAATTCCAGTCAGCGAGAAAAGCTCTTCGTCAAAAGATCATCCTTGCCCGTAATAGGCATCGGAGCCATGCTTGCGCTGATAGTGCTTGTCAATGAGCGCCTGGCTAAGTACGGGTATGCCGGGCTTCATTGCCAAAGCGTAGAGGGCCATTTTGGCCAACTCCTCTAGCATGGCGCTGTTGTAGACTGCTCTTGCGGTGTGGCTCCCCAGGTAAAGGGGCCATAGCATGCGACCAGAACCATCTCGACTTCTTTGTAGGACAGACTCTGAAGAGTCCGCACGATTTGTAGGCCGGTGGCTTCCTCATCATCTCCGGCGATCAGGTCGGCGGACATGATCTCCGTACAAGGAATGGCGGTCTGCAAATGATCGGCATGGGTGGTTCCCAGAACAAGAATGGCCTGCATTGCCTGTGCCCAGGCCACGCGGAAAAAGGCGAGTGGGTGTGTACCACGCCGCCAATTTCGGCAAGGTGGCGATAGAGCACCACATGGGTTTTAGTGTCCGAGGAGAGCCGTAGCTTTCCTTCGATGATTTGGTTCTGCAAATCCACGACTACCATATCCCGAGCCTTCAGTTGCGCATAATGCACACCGCTGGGCTTGATGGCCAACACACCCCTGGTGCGATCCAAGACGCTGGCATTGCCAAAGGTCTCAATCACCAGACCCATGCGCACCAGGTCCATGTTGCACTCATGGGCGAGGTCCTTGATTTCTCCAAAAGCGCTATTGGGCATAATTCGGTCTCAAAAGCAGAGTTTGGTTTCCT
>DYKH01000844.1 GCA_020722685.1 Caldithrix sp.
GAAACAAAAGTGTCAGACTCCATCAACTTCCCCTCAGAAAAAGAATCAAGAATCATGAATCATGAATCATGAATCAGCGAATGAATGAATCGGCAAATGGCTCACGACTCATAACCCGCAACTCACAACTCACAACTCGCAACTCACAACTCATAACCCGCAACCCACAACTCATAACCCACAACTCACAACTCATAACTCATAACTCACAACTCATAACTCACAACTCACAAGGCGTTTCCAGAGAAATAATCATCCCAACAGCGGCTGTGGGAGGGGGACAATTTTCACAAACCATTTACCTAAGTCCGGCAAACGTTCAAAGCGTTTTTCCAACTCCGCCATTGCTTTCTTCGTCAACTCGACGCCTTTTTCATAGGTCTTCTGCACCAGTGCCACGACCGGACGCCCCCCCTTCCAGGTCATTGTCTGGGCAAATTTGAGCACCGTATCCACGGTGTCCAGCAAACTCCCATTCTAATGCTGTTCCAGGACCCCCAGACGCGCTCAATGGGATTGTATTTGCTGTGGTAGGGGGGATAGTACGCCAATTGTAGGGTGATCTGAAAGTGGTCCGCCAACTCCGTCATCCGTTTCATAGACTGGGTACAGCGGCTGTGGTTTTGCGGCCCATTATCTTGATTGATTAACCAGGTGGTGACATGCGGGAAACGCGCGCGCTGCGTGGTCCAGAAATCCTGGAGACAATCCGCGATGAAATCGGCGGTCACGGCAGAGGGGGTGAAGTACAAATACACTCCATTGTACTCGGGTAAGAAGCTACCCCACGGCGTCACGGTTTGGTCAGGCCGGAAATCATGGTCCAAGGCCCGCACTTGCACGCGCGTCTGCCCATGGCGGGAGAAAGGCCCCAGTCCTATGGTCGCTTTGGCATCCAGCGAGAGCCGCAAGATGTGCGAGTCCGCGTGCGCCTCCGTGTGAAGTTGGGTCAATTGGGCGAAAAGGGCATCCGTCTTCGGGCGCTTCTTCTTGGGGCGGCTTTTCTGCACCGTGTGCAGGCGATAATCCAGTTGATTGGTCTTGACCCGCAGGGTTTCCGCACTGG
>DYKH01000845.1 GCA_020722685.1 Caldithrix sp.
ACCAACCATGAAACTTGGGAATGTACCTTCAAACAGAAGCCGTAGTGCTTCTGAATAAGTCACTCCTTGTTTCCGACATGTAGTCAAATAACTGCGGATACGGCAAAAGATTTTTGCGCCTTGCATCGAACGAAAGCAGCCCGATATCTTCTGCTGAACCTTGGTCATCCGCAGATCATTTTCAGCCTGGTGATTCGAGAAAAGCACGATGGTCTCGTCCATAAATCGCAACGTGTCATCCTCAAAATCACGAAGCCGCTCCAGAAGGTTTCTGGATTTTGACCTGGCAACCTTTCCCCTGCGCCCTTTTTTCCTGGTCTCATCTGGGGCAGGGCATTCTATGTCAGCTTCTTGAAGGAGCCGACGGTATCGTTTCCGGTAAATTTCGTATTCCATCTCGTTCAGTCGGCCTCCGGCCGACTCGGTTGCCTGATGGATTTCGATAAGCAGATCCGCCATTTTCGGCGCCCACTTTTGGCCATCCATCTCAAAGGCCCTTTGGAGTTCTCGAAGATGATGGGCGTTGCATAGCGAATGGGCTGATCCGTATTGATAATACGATTTCCAATGATCATGGCAGATGATGCCATGATAAAGGGGCAGTATACCGATTTCATTCAGCGCTTCACAACCCCTTTTAGAATGAGGGTAATAATAGCTATATTGTTCATTGCACGTTGCATGAAGCCAGTTGCGTTTTTCGCCGATATTGATGCCGGTCTCATCGCAATGGATCAAATCGGAGACCGTCAACTGAGATTTTATCCAGAGTTCAAAGGGTTCCAAGCGTTCAAAGGCATCCTGGTTGAAATTATGGATTGAACCACCACTGATCGGAAGCCCCATTTGATCCCAAAAATGATCTTCGATACGATTATAGGGAACCAGTTGGTACTGAGACATATAAACGGCATTGACCTTCACCCCGATCCCGTATTGCACGGGCCTTGTGACACCTTTCGGAAAAGCAGCGATAAACCGCTTGCCCTGGTCGTCTACAAGAATCTCGGTGCGCCATTCGGTGACCACGGTAGTGATATCAATATCGATGACCTGCCTGGCTT
>DYKH01000253.1 GCA_020722685.1 Caldithrix sp.
GGCAACAGCAGCGTTGCCGGCACGAAAACGCCACGAAAAACTCCTGGCCGCAATCAGGGCAGCGCACCTGCGCAAATCCTTCCCGCAGGTCCCCGCACTTGAGAAACTTGTCGATGGCGCTGCGGATGACCGGTCGCCAATAGCCATATTTCGGCTGGAACCGTTCGTCGTAAACCCGCTCGAACGCGTCAAAATGGTCACGCACCAGTCTGAAAAAGGGCGAAGCCGCCGGATTGATCAAAACGGTCTATAAAACTTGCGGGCCGCCTGCCGGCCAGGCGCGCAAAATGCCTTTTTGGGGGGATACGGAATTTCTATTGGGGCCAGTCTTGCGCAAAAACAACTGTCATAAAAACCAGTACGAATAGGAAAATAACTTTAGCGCTGGATTTCATTTTCATCGCTCTTCTTTTTTTAACTGCCGGTCATGCGTTCAAGGTTTTTGGGGCGTCGCGCCCCATTTGCACTGCAATATTTGCGGCAGCGCTATCTCTGCATTAAAGCGGCGTCCTCCGCGAACTCGGCGTTTTTGTTGTTGGGCTTGATAGCAAAACTTTCGCTGTAGTACTAATTTGGTTATTGTTACTGCCTATTTTTGAGCATTTCTGTTAAAACTGCCTGTGTATCCTCAGTTTCTTTTTCTCCCACATTGGTTTTAATGATCTTTACAAATTCATTCAACTGCCCGGGAGTTAGGCCGACATTCAAACAAATTGAGAAATGACTACGCAGCATTGGTTCTGCTCCGCCAATGGCGCTTAGCACCGAAATCGTTACTAATTCTCTTTCAGCAAAAGTGAGTACGTCCCGTTCAAAAATATCGGCGAACAGATGCTCTTTCAGAAAGGTATCCATAACAGGGGCAAAAGTGCCGTAGCCCCGTGGCGGATTGTCCTGCGGCATCCCGGTGAGTTTTTCCAGAATATCTCTGCCTCGCTCATATTTGCTGCGTTTATCCGTTATTGGTGTTGCCTCTGCGCCAGTTACATCGTCGATTCCTTTCGCTTTCCGTTCGTCGAGCACTTGCATAAAAGTCTGTAGCCCGCGGATGCTGCGTGGAAATCCGCAATAGGCGTATAGATGAACGAGGACTTCTTTGATTTCGTTGACGGTTAATCCGGCACCTAATCCCTCGTTCAGTGCTGTTTTCAAATTTTCAAGGTCGCCTGTTGCCGTACAAGCCGCAATCGGGACAATATTTTGTTGTTTTATCGTTAATGCCAGATTTGATTCTGATTTGCTTTGTCCATAAAGAGTTGCGTAAAAACAACCCACAAAAGTTAATCCCATGAATGTTCTGACGAGAAATTTTTTTGTCATAAAACAATCTTTGCTTAATTTGGCATATTTTGCTTCACATTCTCTTTGCTGAGATTCGCGATCCCGCTTTGTCCAGCTTGCCGTTAAATACCACCACGTGATTGTATATCAACCCTCATCTTGAAGGCCTTTTCGATCACATCCAGTCTCGCTTTCCTGGAATCTGGCTTGCCGACCGGTGTGCCATCGGACTGGATATCAAGAATCTCTTTTTTTTGGATATTGTAAAAAGGCCAAAGCGGCAGCCCCGCGCCATTCGGGTCGCCTGTCTTGGCAAAGTTTGCCCAATAGCCGTTCATCATCCGCGCCAGCTTTTGTTCTTCAGGCGTCGCCTCGGCGCCTCCCCGGCGGGCATTGAGACTGTTAAAGACATACCCGACTTCCGATCCGTGTCCGGCGCCGTACCTCGCCCGCTCCCGCATTGCGGCAGGCACGTAACCGAAATGATAGATGTAAGCAGGTTCGCCTTGGGCTGCAAAAGCTCTTGCTGTCATTCTGGCCGGCTCACCCCATACCCAGTCCGTGTTAAACCTTGTGATAACCTCGGCGAATTCTTTGTCACCATCAGGATCGTATGCCGCTTTTGCCTCATTTTCCAGCGCCCCGAACAGCGAAAACAGTTCTTCCTTTGAACTGCTGGAATTCACAAAGCCTCCGCCTATTTCCGCACTACAATTCCCGATGATGAGCGGAACACGTGCCTGCCGGCCTGCCTTGTATGCGCTTTCGGCAGTCTCTACAACCAGTTTACCATCGAGAATCGGGCCTGAATAGGTGCGTGGACCACCCTCGCCATCCGTTTCCTGACCGCCGTCCACAATCTCCGCCACGCTCAAGGCGCGAAGTTTGGCCAGTGCAGCCGCATCCGTGCCGTCGATCCCATGTTTGCGGGCAAAGTTTACCCCGATCATTTCCGCCGAAACGGGGTAGAAGGGATCGGCATTGTCCTTATTAATCGGCCTGCCGGTAAGAGCACCGTCTCTGCCGCCGCCGGATTCACTGATCGCCTTGTGGAAAAGTCCTTTTGCGGAGGGTATGGTCAAAAGTGAATGAACCGAGACGCCACCGGCAGAGAAACCAAAGATGGTCACATTTTTTGGATCGCCGCCGAAGGCCGCAATGTTCTGCTGTATCCACTCAAGTGCGGCGATCTGGTCCATAAAGGCGTAACTGCCCTTGGGTTCTTCCGGAAACTCCTCGCTCAAGGCCGGGAATGCAAAATGGCCAAGGCGTCCCAGACGGTAGTTGAAGGTCATCAGGATGACGCCTTGTTTGGCAAATGCATCTCCTGAACTGCCGGAACCACTGCCGCCAACGAACGCGCCACCGTGAATCCACACCATGACCGGCAATTTTGCTTCCGGCTTAACACCTGCGGGAGTCCATAAATTAAGGTAAAGGCAATCTTCTGATGAGCCTTCTGAAATTGAACCCGGAGCAGCGCCCCATCCTGCCTGCGCACAATTGGGGCCAAACTTGCTGGCATCACGCACTCCCTCCCAAGGAGTTACGGGCTGAGGCGGGCGCCAGCGATATTCGCCAACCGGCGGAGCAGCGTAAGGAATTCCTTTAAATATGGAAACATCGCCTTCGGTTACACCCTGCACGACTCCTGATGCGGTACGAACCGTCGGCGCCATGACCGGATCAGCGTTAGCAACGGCTTGTTGAGCATATATCCTGCAACTCGTAAGCAGTGATAAAACAATGAGAATATTTTTCATTTTGATAACTCCAAGTGATAATTAACGATCGCCACGCGTCGACAATCTGGTAAACGATAACGAGCCCAACTTCCAGCTTCCATTCAGTTTGATATACACTTCGGTCACCTCAAACGGATTGGTGACCTCGTTTCCACCCACTTCAGCCAATAAATCGATTCGATTTAACAGGATGGCGGTATTATCAATGATATTCACCGAAACCTCATGGATATCGGCTTTTTTGTACCAAATCCCGCCGCTCTTGATGATGTTGAGTTCCTGTTCCGTTCCCCAGGCTCCGCCCATGTGGACGAACATGGCTTTTTCGTGAAAGAGCTTGCCGAGTGCATCGACATTCTTGTCAGACATCCACTGCCACTTGTCTTTCGACAGTTGAATGATTTCCTGCTCGGCAGCAGAGTTTTGTGCCAAGCACCATTGTGCACTCAAAACAATTATCAGCAATCCGAAAATTGTTGTTTTCATACGGTTGTCCTTTATAAATATTTGCCAAAAAATTCGTAGAGTTTGTTCATCGCCTGAGTCACATATTCAGGAATATAATAGGTCTGAATATGGGTAGCGCCTTCAATCAGGAATAATTCTTTCTCTTTTGTACCTGTAGCACGGTTGAAAGCATCGTCGGTCATGTAATAGGTGTCGGCTTTGCTTCCAGCCATCATCAACAGGGGCTGATTAATTAAATCCATGTTGGTGGCTGCGTCAAATTCCATCAGATCGAGCAAACTGCTCATGGTGTATCTGAATGTGGAATTGGGATGCGCATGGGTTCGGTGGTAATAATAATGGCCTTCACGATACAGATCAAACGGCATGTTGTCTGCCATCTCATCGGTTATTTCGGTGTCGGCCGCATAACGTATTTCCCTACCCGCTGCTTCTAAAGCACGGGCTTCCGAAGCCTGTTTTAAACGTTGCTGAATGGTGGACAGGCCGGAATTCATAAACCCGTTGCGTCGTACCACGCCGGAATTAAACATGCTCAGGGTAGCCACGACTTTAAAGCGTTTATCGGTTTGCGCTGCCTTTAATGAATAGCCGCCTCCACCACATATTTCCAATAGGCCCAGCCGTTCGGCATTTACGCCATCAAATTGGGTGATAAAATCCGCCATCCCACGGATGTCCTCAATCCGGTCGGCGGGCTTGTCCACATTACGTGGCTCCCCGCCGCTGGCGCCCTGGTACGACGCATCGGCAGCGATGGTGATGTATCCCGATTCCGCCAAACGCTGGGCGTATAAACCGGCCACCTGCTCTTTCACCCCGCCGTTGGGGTGAGCGACAACCACAGCCGGATAGTTCCCGGATGGATCATAATTAGCCGGTGTGTAAACATTGGCGGCAATATCAATGCCATTCAGTTGATAGGTTACAGGATGAATATTCACCTCGCCGGATACATTTTCTGTAATGGCGTCCTGGTAAACCAGGCCAAAAGGATTGTCTAACTTGGTTTGATCTGATTGATCTGATCCAAAAATGCTTGATGTTATAAACATCGGAATCAAAATTCGTTTTCTCATTCTTCTCCATATTTAATGCCTTAATAACGATTGTAGATGTGAGTCGGGATCTGGTTCTACCTGCTATTAATCCAATCCCTTATTCTTTAACCATTCCGACATCAAGTCGGCTATTTCCAAATTGTTTAAATCCGAGAATGGAAAATGTGTATTGCCTTTAATGCCGATTTCCGGCAGATGCACAACTGTTACATCCCCGCCATGCCGGTTTACGGCATCCTGCCATAATTTTGCCATTTCAAGGCGTACCCGCCAGCCATCCTGACCCGGGTTGGGATTTGGTTCATCCGGGATATTATCGCCATAATAAATAACAATGGGAATTTTCGTAAGCTGCATAAATTCCTCCTGTGGCACTCCGGTAGCGACAAGCGTACCGCCTGAACTTGGTTTGGGTGCAGGTACTTTTTCTTCCGGGAAAAGAAAGCCGCTTCCCGGTTCATAACAAATGATCGCTTTAATATTTTGATTTTTGATGGCCGCAAGCCAGCCCATGCCGCCCGAATGGGAATGGGTCACAAGAATTCCCGGCCCAATTTTGTCAAACAAGGCCGATACAGCGTTCGCATTCAGATTCACATCAATTGGCCCGATATTAGGAGTCATCGAGCGATAATATTGCTCAAGCGTAGCCGCATCACGTGCAAATTGTACTCCGTCAAAATAGTTTGGCCATATCCCAAGACGAAAAGTGCCAAACCATCCTTGCTCATCCGGTGTTGGCTCAATAGTGGCGGCAACGGTGCTGCGACCGGCATCGCCTCGGCGAGGCTGGTCAATCACATAAACCGGAAAAGACCGGCGCAAAAAGATGTTCTGAAATCCCTCCCGCCCGTCGGGCGTCGTTTCCCACGTTTTGGAAAATTGCCCGAATCCATGCCACAAGACGAGAGGAAATTTCCGTGCTTTATCAGGAATTTGATAAAAAACATAAGCATGGTCGCCATGAAAAGTTTGTCCTGCCGGGGTCGGATTATAGGGATCGAACGTGCCCGGTGCGGTGACAACCGTTCCGCCCACGGCAAAGCTACCTTGCGCCTGTATCACCAGCGGCTCGGGCTTTCTTCTTGTGTCCTGCGCACTCGCAGGAGTAAAAACCGCGGCAACCAACAGGGCAAGAGCACCGATCCTCATCCTCTTCATCATGTTTCGATCCTTTTTCATAATTTTTCCCTATTTCAAGTTTTTTCCACAGTGAATATTCACTTTGAACGGCCACAACCGGCTGGACGGCCTGGACGCGCCGGATAGTCGGCGCGCCCGCTTCGGAAAGGCTAAAGTGCTTGACTTTGCCTTCCTGAATCAGAACTTTTACCGCGCCCGCCGCGTCTTCAATTGGCACTTTTGGATCAACCCGGCGTTGATAGAACAGATCGATGGCATCAACCCGGAGCGTTTAAGCGAGCCTTCGACAGCCTTTTCGATGTGCTCAGGCCGGCTATCCAGGCGACTCCACCGCGCTTCTTCCGCAAAGGCCGGCTTCCAATCAAATTTCGTCGCAATCACAACCTTCCCGCGGAACGGAGCGAGGGCTTCTCCCACGAGGTCTTCGTTTGTTAACGGGCCAAAGACTTCGGCAGTATCGAAGAAAGTAACACCTTGTTCGACGGCCGAACGGATAACCGAGATCATCTCTTTCTTGTCGCCGGCCGGGCCGTAGTCAAGCTGATAGGAAATTTGATTTTGCCGGGGATCAAAAATTAGAGGAAATCATCCTCTATCAGACGCCTAATGCCCAGCCATTTCCATTTTTCAAGAGCGCCAAGCCAAATTCGGCATCCTCATCTTTTCTTATCTACCAAAAAAATAACATATCCGTCTCTAAAAAGCAAGTAAAAATTTCTAAAAAGTTTGTAACCAGGCGACATCGCTACGAGATCATCTTGTGCAGAAATTTAGGAAGGACTCTTCAAATGCAGACGCCATCAAAATAACCGTAATCATCGCTCGGCTCACCGTCTGCCACTCTACTTACTGCCGGCGGCAGCCGCGACACCGCCTCCCTTCGTCAAACTCAGGGCATGCTTTCCACAATCCGCAGTGACGCAATATTTTCTCAACCACATC
>DYKH01000846.1 GCA_020722685.1 Caldithrix sp.
TCATCAGTGATGATATCTTCAATGCTGACCTCTTGCTCGGAGGATAGATACCCGATAACTTTAGCATTGACGCTCGGATCGTTTCGCACCCGCAGGCCGTCGGATACCACTAGCCCGCGGTACTTATATTCCAGCGCCGCAACCAGCCTCGGCTTATTCCCGTCTTCATTGTCATTCCAGCTTCCCAATTGCTCGAGCATCGCCGGGTCATCGCCGGCCCCATAATCCACTCCGATTAACTCGTACCCGAGTGGGGCAAAAAATCGGATTTGACCGTAGCTATTCCCGGCGTCATCAACCCAGACGTATAGCCCGTAAGAGCTATCGGGCGAGTCCAGCGACGCCGTAACCTCCACGACGTCGCCGGTTAGCAAATTTTTAAGTTTTCCTTTCACTATTACTCCTTCCCGAAGTATAAAGAGTGGGCTAATCATCAATCCCAAAACACTTTTTGCACAATTCGCGGAACTCGTCACATGAGATTCGTTCTTCCGCCAGCGCGCATGCCGCTTCATAGATCATTGCCGTCTTTGCGGGGGATGGGTCTTTATCTTCCGGTACATAGTATATTACATGAGCGCCAGCCCATTCGGGTGCATCGGTACGATATACCCACTCACGGCGTACTATAACATATTCTACCTCCACGGGGGAGTGTCCATGCCTGAGCACCGCGTCAATCACCCTCTCGCCGCCATACCCGACAATGGACTCACTATCATCCCCTGCCCCTACCTCGGGATAGATCTCTACGCCCCCTTTAAGCACTACGATGACCCCATACCGGTCATCGTCGCTCAATATATTGCCGGCGTGATAGAGATCCGCAAACGACATGCTCATCAACCTACCAGGCTTAATAACATTTAATTCATATTTAGTTTTCACGATCTACTCCTCTCCCGATTTACCCGTCGGGGGCGCGGGTGAATATATAACACGTTATCATTTAAGCGCACGCTGGTGCTAGGCGTGACTAGACGCCGGTCGGCTAATAACGCCGTACCGGCGAAACGATTCCAAGACCCCACTTGGGGTCTTGGAATGATGGGATATTTTATT
>DYKH01000254.1 GCA_020722685.1 Caldithrix sp.
GATTGGTAATTGAACTGGCGCAGAGACCTTCGGGGGAGTCGCCTGCGCCAGTTTTGGGTTATCTGTTCTGGTTCTCGATTGCGATAATTACTTCGCTCTTCATCGCTCCCAGTTTTTGTTTGACAATATCGAGATAATCCTCGCCGAGTTGAATGCGGACCCGCCGCAATTCTTCCTTGAATTCAGACTGGGACGGTGTGAGGCTGCCAAGCCTGCGCAGCGTGGATTTTGGTAGAGTTTTATAATCGTGCAAATCATCAATCAGGACTCGGAGGAATGGCAGATAGGCTTCGTATTCTTCCTTCTTGCTATACAGTGCTGTTTTGAGATTGTTGAGCGCTTTCGTTTCCAGCGATCGCTCGCTTTTGGGGACAGCGACCATATCACGATGGGACTTAATGGCTTCATAATTTCGCCAGAAATTTGAACTGAGACTCAGGCGAATCTCATCCATGCCGCACTCTATGAGGGGGAGTGACTCTTCGATAACCTGTGATTTGACTTCCGGTTTATCCAGGGTTGTATCGCCCGAGAATTGAATGAACAGCCCCAAACCTTTTCTGCGAAAAACAAGCAATTGATTTTTCGTATACGCCTTTGCTGTCTTAACGCGAGGCGGCAAATCCTTAATTCGTTCAACAACCTCGGGATATTTCCTTCCAATTTCAAAAAACACGCGGCGAATTTGGGTGAGGATGCTCTCGCCTTCCCCTTCTTCTGGATTGGCGTTGACGCGCTTGTAAAGTTCCGCTGCAGAGGGGGTTTCATCGGCAGAGAAGATTTTGGCATCCTCCCCCAATGTGTTGTGGATGAGGAACATCTTTTGAGAGGCAATCTCGCGGCTTTTGACAATATCCGCGCCTTTTTCGGTGGGGAAGAAGTTGTAAATGTGGAGATGGGCGAAAACCTTTCTTCCTATTCGGTTAATCCGCCCGACGCGTTGAATCACCCGCGTTGGATTCCACGGAATATCATAATTGACGATGACGCCTGCCCGATTGAGATTGACGCCCTCGGATAGCTTGTCACTGGTCAGCAGAATGTCGTAATTGTCCGCCTGAGTCTCCGCTTTTCGGCTTGCGTCGAAGTTTGCCAGAACCTCGTGCAAGAGACCCGCGGAGAGTCCGCCTATGGTGCTGACGATCCTGCCGTTGAATTCCTTCTGGAGGATCGGCTCGAGATGCGCGACCGTATTCACGTATTCGGTGAACACAATGACCTTGTTCTTCGGCTCACCCGCGCTGGGCGTGGCGTTTAGAATTTCTCGAATTTTCCCGATCAAATTTTTGGCTTTGGGATCTTCAGCCACAAGGTTGAGCGCGACCACTTTCTCTTGAATTTCGCGCATGAGTTGAAGGTCGGATTCCATGTCTTGCATGAAAGCCTGGGCGCGCTCGAAGTTCGCGATGACGTACACGCGCTGGTTCCTTGGGGTTTTGGGCATTTGCGCCAGCCGCTGGACGAATTCCTCCAGTGCGGCTTCGATCTCATCGGGATCGCTGTTGTAGATTTTTTCGATCAACGGGCGATCCAATATGTACCTGCCCCCGGAGTTTTTGATGAATTCCTTCACCCGTTCATGGACGCGAATGAAATTGGCAATGCTTTTTGCAAAGGCGCCAAAGGAACTTTCGAAGCGTTTAACCAGCAGGCGGCGCATGAACTCGTACAGGTTGCGTTGTTGTTCGTAGATGAAACTTTCCTCTTCGCCCAGTTTCTCGGATGCAACCGCTTTTGCAGATTCGTAGGCGAAGGGCTGATAGATCGCGCCCTTGAACCGTCCTTCCTCGCTGAAATACTCCTCGATGACCTGGGTGTAGAAGGCCATCTGCTCCGGTGAAAGTTCATAGAACAATTCCACAGGGTCGTCGACTTCGGAGAGGGCAGTGACCTCTTTCGAGTAAAACGGATCATTTTTCAAGTCTATGCGATTACGGCGAATCAGGACAGGCTCGAGCACAGAGCGGATTTCCTTTGATAGCTGCGTTGTGCGTCGTTTGACGCGCTGGACATCGATCGGCAGGGGGGCTTCGAAAATCTCGTCGTAGAATTTTTCGGCGCGGTCTTTCTTCTCTTTGATCTTGTGGTTGTAATAGCGCAAGATGTACGAGAGCCGACGGAACTCGGAGTCATAGGATGCGAATTGCGCCTCGAGGTTTTCATCCAGCGTGATGCGGGATTTACCCGGGACAATGAACAATTTCAACAGGGAGAAAATATCGCGGGGCGTGTTGTTGAAAGGGGTGGCAGTAAGGAGAATTACCTTACGGTTTCGGCAAATCATGCTAAGAAGTTCGTAGTCAGTCGTGTCCTCATTCCGAAACCGATGAGCCTCATCCACAATGATGACCTCTACATCTTCACCATGTTCCTGCAGGTATTCAACCGCCTTATCGAGTGACCCCGAAGAGCGGACCTCCCATCCGTGGAGTTTGAAATCCTCCACGTATTTATGCCAGCCCGAATCTTTGACCTTGCTGTCGCCCAATAGCCCAGGCGGGCAGATGATCATGCCGCGCCTGCCGAGTTGATGTGCAAGCATGCCAGCGATAATGGATTTGCCCAAGCCTACGACATCGGCAATGATGACACCATTGTATTCCTCGATGATGGTCAGGGCCTGATTGACGGCATCGGTCTGATATTGATAATCTTTGTAACCGCGTTCTGCCAATAGCCGCTTGACATGAGGCTTGATCTTCTTTTGTTCTGCAAGATCCACATAGGTTTTCAAGACCAGCGCATACGCTTCAAAAGGCGTGATTTGAGCAACCTGTGTTTTATCCTGGATCAGTTGAACGAGGAAATCTTTTCGAGCGGGGATTTCGGTGATGGGAACTGCGGTTTTCCACAATTCATCAAAGTAAGCCTCCGCCTCTTTGCCGCCATAATCCGAAATCTCAACGTTGAATTCGTTTTGCCCCTGCACGCCTGCGCGCGTAAGATTACTCGAGCCAGTAATGAATCTGCCAATTGGTGAGAGAGCAGTCAGTTCGTCTTTGACTTTGAAGTAATAGAGTTTGGCATGATTGGGTTCGAGCGTCTTTTTAATTTGCAACTGCCCGCTTTGAAGCAGACTTAGAAAAAAGGAAACTTGTTCGTAAAACCGTTCGTTATCCAGTGATTCATCGTTGAGCGCAAGATGTAACGACTCGAAGAAGCGGTCGGCAAGTTCGTCGCTACTTAATTCCTGTCCATCTTTTTCGATCTCGAAAATCTGGCTGAGCTTGGAGTCGACATCCAGACCGATGAGCAGTTTAATCGTGAGGTCTTCGCGAGTTTTCAGACTTTCGTAGAGTTCCTGCCATCCTGAGAAATAGAAGAAGCCAACAAGGAATTTGAGTTCCTTGCTGTGTTGAATGAGTTCCTCAAGACGCTTTTTCAGCGTTCGAGAATCAGAGTTGGTGATGAAAGCGTTGACAGGCATTAGATCACGCTCTTAAGTTTTGCTCTGGTGTAGGCGGCTATTGAAAACCCATCCGTGATCTCTTCATTTGCAACCATGTTCTCGAATTCTTTCACGGATACCCAGCGGATGGACTCGATCCCTTCTGTTGTTTCCACTTCTCCAACAAAATCCATTTTTGCCATAAATAAGTTGACAAAATGTCCTTCCAGTCCAGTATTATTGTGATACCTGCCAAGGTCAATCAATTCTTTTATTTCACCATGAATTTCTTCTTTGATCTCCTTGGACGCGTTCTCTTCAGCAGACAAGCCGCTTTCGCCGAATCCACGAGGAATTTCCCAATGCCAGTCACGGGTCGAGTGGCGGAACTGGCGCATTATCGCGATTTTTCCATCCTTTTCGGGTAAAACCACAACACCGGATGCGCCACCTTCCAATCCGCCTCGATTGAACACCCTCAAATAGCCATCACGAAAGCCGCCGGGAAATTCAACCAGGTCGCGTAGGATGACAACGAATCTATCGTCAAGAATGACGCCGATGTCTGCCCATGCTTTTGGCTGATCGAGTTTTTCCAGTTCTTTCCTTCTCTCCGCCTGCCACATTTCGATTGCAGTTGAATCCAGAATGATACGAATCGGTGTGTCATCGTTATTGAAAAGGGCGGGAAATTTCTCTTTCAATAATGAATATTTCATATTTCACTGTTCCGGATAGACGCTTGGCTCGCCCGTTGCAAGAGTTCCGTTTGAAGAAGTTGCAGGTAATACATCTGTCATATCAATTTCATATCCTCTCAATCTCAGGGTGTCTATCAGTCGATGATATTCATCTTTTGCGCTGGCAATTCGGGTGCGCATGAAATTGAAGTCAAGGGCGAGATCGACTCTTTTTGCCGCTCCTGCAATGGTTTTTGCTGTAAGCGAAGCGGAATCATCTTTTAGAGCAGCAACGGCTCCAGCCACTTTTACGATGGTCGCCGCTGCCGAAAAAGTGAGCGTTACTCCGCCGATTGTGATGATCGTCTTGATGACAGGTTGAATCTTTTCAGCACTCTTCTTGGCAGGGATTTTGGCTATTGCTTCTTGGTACTCGCAAAACGAATCATAGAACCCTGCAAAATCCAATGGATGATCCGCCCCTTTTTCTCCCCGTTGAAGATCCAGGATAGTTCGGTCAGCATCCTCTTTTAATCGGCCGGAAGCCTGAATGAATTTTTTGTGCTCATCACTGCGTCTTATTCTAACGATATCTTCCAGAGTTAAATCATTGATCCTTTCTAACCAGAGGCCTTTTCGCAGAGCACCATAGACAACCTGACCAAAAACAACAGACAAGTCAATAAACTCTCCTGTTTTTACCCCGGAGGCAACCAGATCAACTTCCCGTAATGTTGTTCGTTCAGGCAGATCGATGGCGCTAAAGGTTTGGATGCGTAATTTGTCGGTCAGGTTCGCCTGATACTTCAGATCAAAGACCTGCTTCAGTTCCTTCCAAAATGGTTTATTGAAGTCATATTTTCCTTTATTGATGTTTTCCCTGGTTTCTTCAACCGTGTTTCCTTCCACGCACAGGAATTTGGAATACACCTGCGTGCGTGTTACATAGTCTTGGCCGGTGCTCTGGGTGGTGTCCAGACAAAACCGAGAGACATCAACAAGCCGACTCTTGAATCCTGCGACATCCTTTACGCCCAAATCATGCGCAATTAGATCGGCTACCAGATATGCAGAGGAAAGATAACTTGTAAATGACCTCGCCAGTTGCAATGCTCCATCCGCGTTCTCGGTTTCATCCCAGGATAATCGAATGCAGGCAACTCGATCTAGTTCCCTGACCAATTCTTCGATGGCCATCAACCCTTCATTTTCCTTGATAATCGTGCCTTCATCAAGAATGTGCTTCTCGTTGTAAAGATATGGAATGATCGCCTTGCTTTTAAATAGTGAAATGATAGCTTCCCGTTCAGTTCCAATATCCAAGATAGGTTGGTATATTTCATTCGTATTCGTTATAAATGCCCGGTTGATTACAACGCTATCGCTATAAAGCAGGGCCCGGCGGATCTCGGCTTTGATGCTCTCGCTGATTTCCGGCCTGAATTTCTCCCGGGTCCATTTCTTCTTTTCCATTCTTTTCAACCCAGCGAGTGGAACATATTGATTGTCCACTCCCTGTGTCATGGACGACATGGAACCGATGTGCTTACTGGTCAGTGGAATTGTATTGTCTGTCATCTTGGTCTCCTCATTTATTTACGAAGAAGATCGGTGAATTATCTTCCAGCTATCATATATGTCCAGAGAGAGTATGGGTCATTTACGGTGCCTTGCTTAATCATCTTTTCCAATTGTTTTTTGCTTACCCATTGGAATTTTGCAATCCCCTCCCCAATTTCCAGAATGATTGTTTGATCCGTAGGGATGTCTGCCAAAAATGCCGATACACCTCCCTCGCCATCGCGGATAGTGGCAAGATGCGTCAGCTTCGCCTTCTTTACCCCCACTTCTTCCATTAATTCCTTGCGGGCATTTTGACGCGCGGTGAGACCGGGTTCCCCAAACCCGCGCGGAAATTCCCAACTCCAGGCGCGGTCTTCGTGATGGAATTTTTTGATGAGCAGGTATTTGCCCTTTTGCCTGCAAATCAGAACCACGCCAAAGCCGCCTTCCTGACTCTTGCGATTGATCCAGCGGATATATCCAGCAACGTGCCCGTCTGGAAATTCGACCATATCCCGTATCGTATAAAACCACTGATCCTCAGAGAGGACGCCAATCTCGATCCATTCAGGCGGATTGCCTTCTTCTTTCAGCCTTGCGCGGATTTTTTTCTGTTCTGTGAGAATTCTCTTTTTATCGGTGATGATCTTGACCTCGCCGAATTCACCGCTATTTCTGAATAAATCAGGGTATTCTTTCATCAGGGAGAAATATTTTTCCAAAGCATTTTTCATTTGTATCACCTTTATAACCCATACAACGCCTTCACCCTCTCAT
Source organism: Caldithrix sp. (assembly GCA_020722685.1). The sequence goes on from DYKH01000254.1 coordinate 6,409, forward strand.
CAATCTCCCGCTCCACCTTCCCCGCTTCCCGCGAAGCGGTCAGAGACAGCGTCTCCTCGCGGGCGGCGCGGAAGACTTGCGGATGGGGCGTGCCGTATTTGCGGGCGCGCTTCACGAATTCGGATTCTTCCAGCGCCCACCCTTCGACGCGGCTCAGGGCAGGTGGACTTTCCAACGGGTTGCGGCTGGTGGACTGGGCTGGCTCCAAGCCGATTTCGC
>DYKH01000847.1 GCA_020722685.1 Caldithrix sp.
CGCGGTCTGAATCGTTTAGCGGGATTCCGCTCTGCATTTTGCGAATGTTTGCGGGCGGGTGAAAATCGTCAGCGTCGAAAAAATCCCATCCCAATTGTTGAGCAAGCGCTTTGCCGACAGCAGTTTTACCGCTGCCCGAAACGCCCATGATGATGAAGAAACGAGTCGTGTTCATAGATATTTTTGCAGGATGACGCGATAAGCGGGGCGATAGCGTTGGGTGTAAATTGCAGAGTGATGCACGGCGGGGTAGCCTTGCAGATTTTGAATGAAGTCGTCCATTTCGGCGGGCGGGAAAATTTCCATGCGGGTTGCGATGTCCCATTCGCGTTTCAAGGTTGCTTCGTCGCCATGAAATTCGTTGGCGGTGCGCAGAAACGCGGACAATAATTTTTGCGGGTCGCCGCCCTGTGCGAGGAACGGGCGCAGGTGAACGCGCACCATTTCGCCATCGGCAGAGATGGGGTCAATCAACGGTTCGGGAATGCCTTCACCCATCTCCGTCAGTTCGCGTTCCAGCCAGAGACGCGCCGCTTCGGAATTCGAGACGGCATGTCCACTGCCCATCACCGCCTGGTGGATGAGTTTGTACAAATCCTGAATTTGCATTTCAGGATAGCGGACAAGGTGGGATTTCAAAATAGATTCGAGCATGGTTACTTCAAGCGGTACAAAATCTCGCCCGCTTTGGGGACGTACAAAACGCCTTCGGCTTCTCGGTTCTGCCATTCGGCGATATTGACTTTAGCAGGGTCAAGATAGCCGAGATTGAGGCGGGCGCAATCTTCGGCGGGAATTTTACTCGCCAATGTGACTTTGACATTTGGCTTTTCGATTCCGTTTTGCATCATGCCCGATCCACGCAGGTGGGTGGAATGTGCCAGCACGCCGAGTGGGATGTGTTTGAAGCGCTCCCAATCGGCAAGAAAATAATCGAGGATGTGATAGCCAACTTCGTAAATATATTTGCCGTGAACGTGACTGACCACGTCGAGATGCGGCGCATAAATGACCACTTCGCCGCCAATGGCAACGGCAGGCTCGAGTTTATACATGGCTT
>DYKH01000848.1 GCA_020722685.1 Caldithrix sp.
ACCCAGATATTGACAAGAGAAAGGCTAAAGCCCTTATCGATAGGATATAGTATGGGCACAGGAGATCAGTAAACCAACTTGTTAAGAAAATGGACTGCTATTTCAGATTATGATCTCCAGACCACTGGGGTAGTATTATGCGGAGCGAACTTCAGGTTTAGACTGGAAACCGCCCATTGGTGGTCAGATACCTGGGCAAATGGCTGAGTTGCGTTTGTGTAGACGCACGCCTACACTTCTCTCATGGAGATAGCGGGCTTCGATTGGGATAGCGGCAACTGGCCGAAGTGCGGAAAGCATGGCGTTTCCCGCCAAGTGATAGAGCGATTGTTTCTCGAAGGAAAGGTGATGGTTGCTCCCGACCCGAAGCACTCCCTCCCGACAGAAGGTCGGCATATTGCGGTGGGCCGGGTCGATGGCAGGCCAATGTTCGTGGCGTTTGCCATCAGGGGTGATCTCATTCGCCCGATCAGTGCCCGTTACATGCACGAGAAGGAGATTACGAATTATGAAGCAGGTACCTAAGTTCAAGACTGATGCAGAGGCCGAAGCTTTCCTAGAGCAGGACCTGTCCGACCTCGACTTCCGGCAGTTCCAGCCAATGCGCTTCGAAATCGCGCCGAAAGACGCCGCCCTGAACATGCGGTTACCCGAAGCATTGCTGGAAGCCGTGAAGGCCAAAGCCAAAGCCAAAGGTGTGCCCTACACCCGCTACGTGCGCATGCTTCTGGAAGCCGATGTTGCTCGACCACGTCATCAGCAGTAGCCGAGTATTGTACCCACTCTCCAACGTAAGCAATGGACAGCTTCCGACCCACTCCCGCCGGTCGCGTATTGCAGGTAGAACAACCTTATCGAATAGTACGTAAGCATCCACAAATGATGAAACTCTAGATACCAGCTCGGAAGACCAAGCGCTTATATATGATCGAGGCATGACGAAGTATATAAATGCGTCCACAGACTAAAATGGTATAGTTGCTTTATTTGACACGGAATCTCCTTATGTGTCGCGTCAGTCTCACGTTATGTGGCGGCCAACGATCACCCCAAACATC
>DYKH01000849.1 GCA_020722685.1 Caldithrix sp.
TATATCAATAGGCAGAATCCGCAAACAAGGCAATTCTGTCTAATCCACTGTTAGGTGCTGAGGAACACGCTGCGCCAGCGGCATCTACCGATAAACCAAAGACAGCGAATCACTTCAAGGAGATAGGCAAATGAAATTCCTAGGCAACGCGGTCGTGTTCGTAATTCTGTATGTTCTGTTCATGCTTCCAACCTACTATCTGCCGTATCTTGGCTCTAATTCGGCAGTAATCGGTGCGCTAGGTGCCGCTACGGATGCGGGTGTCAACCCGGCTTTCTGGCCTCATCTAGGCTCATTGATTATCTTGATCGTGGTTGCATGGTTTCGTGGTGCTCTCGTAGATAAGAAGTGGCTCATCATCTTCCCAATCTTGGCTACCGTCTTTGATTTGGTGCCTGTATTGAGTTCCATACCCCTTGTTCCTACGGTTATGCATCTGCTTGCCATCATCCTTGGGGTGGTCGGGGCCAAAGCTGCCATATCAGCAACGCAACAAAGCACCTAACAATCGCGTCAACTCGGACTGCCAAAAGCGGCAGAGCGAAGCGGCGCCGCTTTTGGCAGCCGGTTACGCGAAACGTTAGCCTCCATGAACAACTTCGCCCGCTACATTTCTGTTGCCGCACTATGCCTAATGGTAGCGGGGTGCTACGAAGCATTCCCTTCAATCAAGTCGGCGAGTGTCACTTATTGGCAAGGAGGGAAACCGCAGGGTGCCGCACAGCAACTCACCACGGAACAAACGGCAAAATTATCTGCTTGGTTGCAAAACCATCGCTGGGGTTGGCACCCCGTGATCGCCATCTACGCTCCAGCAATCTTGCTATCGGTTACTCATTCTGACGGCACCGCTTCTTCTGCAAATCTTATGAAGAACGTTCTCATCGTGGGCCAATACCAGCGCAGTCTCTCCGAGTCTGAGAATCAAGAACTGCACTCAATTATTGGAGTTGGAGCGCAAAATGGTGGCTAACAATTACGTCGAGAGGGGCCGCCAAAAAGCTGCTCTTTTTGGTTCCCTTCGCGGCTTCGCCGCTACGGCGGCCCCTCACGTCGAA
>DYKH01000255.1 GCA_020722685.1 Caldithrix sp.
AAAACCGATGATCGTCAGGGAGGATAATACGCCCTATGGAAGTGAGAAGCCATGAAATCCTGCAGCAAAACTCGGAGGCATGGCACGAAGGCAAATACAACCCGTGGCCATACATCAACTATCTTTTGTCGATTTTGAAAACGACTTACAAGGAACAGAGGAAATACCCTTAAAAGAATGTAATAAAGATGGTCACAGCGAATATATCAAGACATTACTGAGGTATTGCTTTTCATGACAAATCTTTCTGACAAAACGCCACGATCCGAATTTCTTCTTTATAACACGGAAGATGGTCGTACGCGAATTCAGGTTCGTCTGGAAAATGAAACGGTCTGGTTGACTCAAAAGTCGATGGCCGAGCTATTTCAAAAGGATGTCCGGACGATCAATGAACATATACAGAATATTTTTGATGAAGGAGAGTTGGATTCCGAATCAGTTATCCGGAAATTCCGGATACCTGCCGCCGACGGAAAGTTATACGAGACCAATCATTATAACCTCGATGTCATCATCTCAGTAGGTTATCGCGTGAAGTCCCATCGAGGCACTCAGTTCCGTATCTGGGCCACCCAGCGGTTGCGGGAATACATTATCAAAGGCTTCACACTGGATGACGAGCGGCTCAAGGAGGCCGGAGGCGGCAACTATTTCGACGAGTTGCTGGCCCGAATCCGGGACATTCGTTCCTCGGAAAAGGTCTTCTGGCGCAAGGTGCTCGATATCTACGCTACCAGTATCGACTACGACCCGAACACAGACATGTCGCACCAATTTTTCGCTATAGTCCAGAACAAAATGCACTGGGCTGTGCACGGTCACACCGCTGCCGAAATCATCGCCGGGCGCGCCGACGCCCAGAAACCTTATATGGGACTGACATCCTGGACAGGGGTAAGACCGAACCAGAACGATATCGAGATCGCCAAAAACTACCTAAGCGCGGAGGAACTGGACACCCTAAACCGGATCGTGACCATATACCTCGATTTTGCTGAGCTCCAGGCCTTGAACCGCAAGCCTATGTACATGAAAGACTGGATCGCCAAGCTGGATGATTTTCTGAAGGTCAGTGAAAGGGAAATCCTGAAACATGCTGGTAAGGTCAGCCATGCGGCGGCTATCGAAAAAGCTCGCGGCGAATACGAAAAATTCCGTAAACAGGTGCTCGAAGAACCCTCTCCAGTGGAGCAGCATTTTATAGAAGCAGTCCGGGAAGTCAAACAACTGGAGAAGGGTCAACCACGGAACAAAAAGAATAAGCGGAAGGACTAATGGACTTATCCGAAGCATGGCAAGGGAAGGGTTCATAAATGGTTCAAGGTTTGCAACCTAAAGGGCCAAAAAAGAACCAAATTCCTTACGAGGCCTTAGAGAATATTTAAAGAAGCTTGTCATCTATTTATTTACCATCTAAACACAATTCAAGTAAAGGATGGAAAATGAGCCCTCAATCGTCTCTTTATGATGAACTCTTCAAGGCATTGAATGAACTTCGGAAACGTACCGCGCGTTTCCACCGCGTGGCACTTCATGTCCACTCACCAGAGAGCTACGACTGGAATAGAACGGGAGATAAAATAATTAATGCGCGAGATAAATGGACCTCCGAAAATGGCGAAACCGCGTTGATTAGGGAATTGAAAAAATATTTTGATTTGGTAGCAATCACAGACCATATGAAGTGTTCATATGCTTGCAGCTTATCTGATGCATGCCGACAAGATGAAGATTTCTTAATCCTCCCTGGAATGGAAGTGAATTTTCAGCCAGAGGCAGCAATTAGTTCCTCACGGATACATCTTCTCGTTATACTTCCAGAAGGATCAACAGTAGAAAGGTTTAGCCGCATTTTCGCAGGTCTCGGGAATATTCCGGACGACGCGTCTAGGACAGGTACTGAGCTTGTGGAAGGGTTACGATTAGATGAATTTATAGGTCGTATTCACAAAGAGGGTGGGCTGTGCATTGCCGCTCATGTCAATTCGCAGCAAGGCATTCGACACCATTTTCGCCAAACTGCTGCGGGTATCATTAGTCTATTGACAATTGACCCTGCAAGCCAGCTTGAGCAAGAAAAAAATATTTCCGATGAATTGAAAGACTACTTGCTTAGTGTATCCTTTGATGCCTTGGAAATAGCAAAGACTGCAGATAAAAGACATTATCGATGGATCTCGGACAAGAATGGGCAAAAGGCTGCAATCCCGGTGACGATGCGCTTCGACGCTCATTGTATAGAAGATTTCAACCAACCAAATTTAATCACATGGCTTAAAATGACAACCTTGGGTATCAAGGGACTACAGAGTGCTCTGAAATTTCCAGAAACCAGGATTCGTTTCGCATCTGATCTGCCGACACCGCCTAGCCCTCTGCTCCTTGGCCTTGAAATTGTCGGCGACGGTAAGGCGTTATTCGAAAACGAAAGAATAGCTTTTGCTGAAAACCTCAATTGCCTTATCGGTCCGCGCGGATCTGGGAAATCAACGATCGTTGAGGCTCTGAGATATGTGTTTGGCTATAACCGAACCTTATCTGAACTGGACACCACCAATAAGCTTTCTGAACGTATTCACGAAATGCAGAAAGCGAATCTTGCCAACTGCTTAATTCGAGTCGTATATCAAACCCAAACAGGCGATAAGCGGATTCTTGAGGCAACGTTCGATCCTCAAGAGGATTATGCAACTAAGGTGTTTACCGCTGATGGTGACCAACTACCGGTAGCTGATGTTGAGAAATGCGGGGATTATCCCATGAGGCTATTCGGATGGAGCGAAATTGAGACCTTAGGTAGGAACACAGCTCTGCAGAGAGATTTATTAGACCGCCTTATTGGAGATTTGCCAGCAGCAAAGCAGGAACGAACCACAATTCGCCACACACTTGAAGCCAACAGAAAGGAGGTTGAAAAAATAATTGGCGAATTAACCTCAATTTCTTCACGCCAGGATGGTATTATCCAACGCTATTCTGAGTTCAAGGCCGCTTTTGATAAGCTAAACACTGATGAAGTTAAAGCGCATTTCGAGGAACTTGATCTTTCTCAAACAAAAGAAAATTTACTGAGAATTTTACAGAAAAATATAATTTCCTTCAAAACAAAGGTAAGTGATCTCGATGCAAGCACGATAGTAGAAGGCCTGACTGAAATCCTTCAGAAGGGACCTCAATCTTTGCGTGAATGGTGGACAACTGATGCATTACAACAGCTCAAAATAATGGATTCCGAAACAGATGTTCAAAAATACCTTTCATCAGCGTTACAAGTTCTTACCGGCCTATCTGACCTATTAGGCCAACAGATTGACAAAGTTAATAAAGAAATCAGTTCAATTCAGTCAAGGATCAGAACCTCGTTTGCGGATGATTCATCAATGCAAAAAATAGCCGATCTTCGTACGAATGCCGAACGCCGACTAAGGGAAACATCTACGATTCGTGATGAATATTTAAAAACATGGAAAATCATGCGTGAATACCTTGGAAAACGAAATGAATTTGCTGAGAAACTAAGAACAAGTCACGACCGCGTAGCTGTAATCAGATCACGCCACAATGAAATAATCGAAGAAAGGCTTAACCAATATTTAGCAGGTCACCTAAAAATATCCCTTCTTTTCAAAGCAGGAAATGATAAGCGATTATTTATAGATGCGGTTATAAAATCAAAGATTCCACATGCCTTTGCCACACAATATCGAAATCGAAAGATCCCTGAGATATTAGCCGCACATTTTGATCCTGTAAGCTTGGTTTGTGCGATTCTTTCCAATGACTATGGTGCGTTTGCTGATCGTAAGCTGCCTGGAGATGCATCATCATCAATTTCAATTACCGAAGCTAAAAAGGCGGTTGATTCATTGCAACCTTGGGTGAAGGATGAAGGAGCTCAAGTCGATTTTTTAATCGAGAATGGGGATAGATTGATTACACTAATGAAATTGCAGGAGACTGAATGGGACGATGAAGAAAGCATCCTTCTGAATACTCACCCTGTTGGCGAATTATCACCCGGTCAGCGATCAAGCGCGATGCTTCCACTCATCGCACTGGCTGAGGCAACGCCACTGGTTATCGATCAGCCTGAAGATAATTTAGACAATAGGCTTATTGGTCAGATTCTTGCTGACATAATAGGGGCGTTAAAAGAGAAACGCCAGATCATAGTATGTACTCACAACCCAAATATCGTTGTATCCGGTGACGCCGAACAAGTAATTGTCCTTAATGCAATAAGTGATCGCAAGGCGAAAATAGAAAGGCATGGATCCATCGACAATGCAGATATAGTGCAGTCGGTAATTGATATTATGGAAGGAGGTCGTGAGGCATTTAAAGTTCGGCAACAACGTTATGGAATGGATCTCCCTCCAAATCTGCATGTAGGTGACTAATGATTCCCAAAGAATGCAAAAGGTTGGCCGAAGTCGATTTTCCCATTGCCGTGGTTTCGAAGCACTCGGCGCGTGAGAAGTCCATCCGACATGGCCACCCTTCGACGCTGCACCTTTGGTGGGCAAGGCGGCCGCTGGCGGCCTGCCGGTCGATGTTGATGGCGTTGCTCCTGCCCGATCCGTGCGATCCACTTTGCCCTGCGGCGTTCAAGGCGAGCGCAAAGGAATCCTTACTCCACATGCCCGGCTGGAACACACCGCGCATGACCGAACAGGTAAAGTCAGACGAGGGTCTGCGCAAAGCGCTTCTTACCTTCATCGGGGATTTTGCCGATTGGGACAACTCTGCGAACGATAATTTTCTCATTACGGCCCGCGCACTTGTTAAGGCAGCCCATCCGGATGAGACCCCCTTGGTCGTGGACCCGTTCGCCGGGGGCGGCTCGATACCTCTGGAGGCATTAAGGCTCGGCTGCGACGCATTCGCCAGCGATCTCAATCCAGTGGCTTGTCTCATCCTCAAGGTAATGCTGGAGGATATCCCCCGTCACGGACCGGAGCTTGCCAAGGAACTGCGTCGGGTCGGCGGTGAGATCAAGAAACAGGCCGAGAAGGAACTTGCCGAGTTTTATCCCAGGGACCCAGACGGAGCCACGCCGATAGCCTATCTCTGGGCCCGGACGGTCAGATGCGAATCCCCCAACTGCGGAGCGGAGATTCCGCTCATGCGGTCATTCTGGCTCTGCAAGAAGCCCGGGCGGATGCGAGCGCTTAAGTTGAAAGTCGTGCGGCAGAAAGCCGGGCCGCCACGCGTTGAGTTTGAGATATTCGAGCCGAAAACAGATAAGGATGTCCGCGGAGGGACAGTTACCCGAGCCAAGGCAACTTGTCCTTGCTGCGGCACGGTTTTACCCCCGGAGCGGGTGCGTGCGCAGCTCTCCGAACAGCGCGGCGGGGCGGATGTGATTTTTGATGCCAATGGTAAGCGCATTGGCGGTGCGCGAATGCTTGCTGTTGTAATGCTGTCCCCTAGTATTCAGGGGCGCATCTATCGGCTTCCCACCGAGCGTGATTACGACGCCGTCTGGAAGGCTCAGAAGCGGCTCAAAGCTATTGTGGACGATTGGGAAAGAGGCGGACGTAAAGGGCTTTGCCCGGTGCCGGATGAACCATTGCCACCGATTGGAACTCTTGGTTTCCGCGTTCAGCGTTATGGCATGCTTCAGTGGAGCGATCTTTTCGCGGCTAGGCAGAAGTTGGAGTTGCTTTTGGTCGCAGAATCTATTCGTCGATGTACTACCTCAGATAATCTGTTTCTTCCGACAATGGCATATGGCCGGTGCGTAGATCATTGGAGCGCGAATGCCATGTGGATTCAGGATCTTGAAGCAGTTGCGCACACATTTGGCCGACAAGCATTACCCATCGTTTGGGATTTTGTCGAAGCTGTCGGTCTTGGCGATGGCGGGGCCAACTTTGAGGGGCAGATTGATTGGGTGGCAAGAGTAATTGAGATGAATTCTCCAGGATTGACAGAAGCCGGACAAACCCAACTTGCTGACGCGAGTGAACACCCATTCCCTGATAGCAGTGTAAACGTGTGGTTCACTGATCCTCCATATTATGACGCAATTCCCTATTCGGACTTATCTGATTATTTTTTCGTTTGGGCCAAACGGATTCTCGGCGAGCATCAGCTTTTGCGTGATCCGTTTGACAATACAAATCCATTAACCCCTAAAATTCGCGAAGCAGTCCAAGATGAAACCAAAAAGGTCGATGGTTTTCCTAAGGATAAAGACTTTTTTGAAAAGAAAATGGCTGCAAGCTTTGGCGAAGGGCGACGGATCCTTAACCCAGATGGTGTAGGTTGCGTTGTTTTTGCCCATAAAACCACCGAAGGATGGGAGGCCTTGTTGTCGGGTCTGTTAAGGGCTGGTTGGGTAATAACGGCTTCATGGCCAATAAGTACGGAGAGGCCTGTGCGGCTTCGCTCACTGCAGAGTGCGGCTCTAGCCGGAAGTGTCCACCTCGTATGCCGTCCGCGTCCGGATGATGCGCCGGTAGGCGACTGGGGTGAAGTCCTGCGCGAGCTTCCCAAGCGTGTCGGCGACTGGATGGAACGTCTTCAGACTGAAAACATACGCGGCGCTGATCTGGTTTTTGCCTGCATCGGGCCGGCACTGGAG
>DYKH01000850.1 GCA_020722685.1 Caldithrix sp.
CGGGGCGGAGGCCATGGCCCAAAAGTACATCCTTCCCTATGGTCTTCTCTGGTGGCTCAGTTTGGCGATCACCTGTATGAGCATAAGAAGAATTGCGAAAGCGCGTGGGCACAGAGGAAAGAGTGAACTATTCAGATCCGCTATCATGCTCAGCCTATGGTTTTCTTTTCTCTTTCCCAAACATTTGGGCCGCTGATGCGATTGCGCGGCAGTTCATCCAGTCATGATGTGGCAATTCAGCCAAGGAGCAACACAATTATGCACCGGTTCACTATTTTGTTAATGCTGATTAATGTGTTTGCGGGGTGCGCATTCGGGCAGAACGGCACGACAACTCTGGACAGCCTCGTTGCCGAAGCGCTCCGGAACAATCCCCAGTTGAAGGCGGCCAGACATCAAACAGCAGCAGCCCTGAGCCGAGTCAAACAGGCAACCGCCTGGGATGCGCCGGAGATCGGGGTCGAGTTCTACCAAACGCCGATTCAGTCGTTTCCCAACCCAATTAAGGACCAGATGGAGTACGATTACTACCTCCAGCAAATTTTTCCTTTTCCGGGCAAGCTCTCCGCAATGAAAAAGATGGCCGGCAGCAGCGCGGAGATGACCGGCCAGAACTATCTTTATTTGGAAAAGAAAATCATCAGAGAGCTAAAGTCCGCCTATTATGAGTTATACCTCATTCAGCGCAAGATTAGCATCAATGCTGAGAACCAAGAACTCATGCGGAAATTCACCGAAATCGCTGCGAAACTGTACCAAGTCGGCATGGGTAAACAGCCGGATATCCTGCGGGCGCAAACCGAACGGTCTTCGTTGATCACCGAGGGCATAAACTTGCAAAAAGAGAAAAGAGTGATCGAAGCAATGATCAACACCCTTCTCAGTCGCCCTGCCGACGAGCCATTGGGCTATGTGCCCGATATCGAAGCCCATTTGCCGCAGTGGAATTACGGGCAGCTACAGCCGTTGGCCCTTCAGAACCGCCCCGAGCTGAAGTCCATGAGCTATGGCATTGCCATGGCCAAGGCGGAGCTTTCTCTTGCCAAACGAGAAT
>DYKH01000256.1 GCA_020722685.1 Caldithrix sp.
ACCCAGGCGATTCCATCCTGGGTCAGACTTCTGGCCAGACCTTTACGCTCACTAACAGTACGGACAACATCACCGGCACTTCTGGTAACGACACCATCATCGGTGACAACGTTTCTGCTTCTGCTGGCGACACGATCAATGCTGGCGCGGGCACTGACACGCTGAAGATTTTCGGCACGAAGGTGATTCCGAATTTCAGTGGCGTGGAGAATGTTTACTACAACGCACCTGCCGGCGACGTGGATTTGTCCACCAAGTCGGAAGTCGTGTCCATCGAGATGGATACCTTCGGCACCAACACTCTGACCGTTGGTTCTGGCCAGGCCGTCAAGCTGACCAACCAAGTCGGTACGGCTACCATCGCCGGCAACAGCCCCACCTCCCTGTCGCTGACGCTGGACAAGGCTGGTACGGCCACGACCGACGCTGAAGTGGCTCTGACGGGTACTGCCCTGACCACGTTGAACGTGACTGCCTCTGGCAATCCCAGCTACGTTACCGTTACCAACGCCGTCAAAAAGCTTGCAACCGTGAATATCGCTGGTGACAAGAACGTTGCTCTGCAGCACGCCCTCACCACCGTCACCACCATCAATGCTGGTTCGGCAACTGGCAACGTGACCATCGATGGTGTCGGCGCCTCCAACCTGACCTTCACCGGCGGTTCGGGCAACGACAAGATCGTGATGGCGGCGACCATCACTGCTGCTGACGTGCTGAAGGGTGGCACCGGCACCGACACTCTGAGCGTTTCGGATGCAGATACGATCGACACCGCTGCCGAAGTGGTTGGCATCACCGAGTTTGAAGTGCTCGAAGCAGCTGGCACCGATGGCACCGCTTACGACCTGTCGGTGATCGGTGCGAAGAACACCATTACCGGCCTGGTGATCAGTGCAACGGGCGGTGATGTGACGGCATCCAACCTGAACGCAGCGACCGCCGGCAACATCACCATCAACGGTGATGCTCCGGGAACCGTTACGCTGACTGCAGCTGATTTCGTTGCAGGTGGTACTTCTGACACCGCAACCATCAAGCTGGATAACAGCGTTGTGAAGAGCACAGACGGTGTGGATGTTACTTCGCTGGTTTTTGCCAACGCCGACGTGATCAACCTGCAGTCGCTGGGTGACGGCTCCTCCACCAAGGCCACCAGTGGCACAGAGGAAAACTCTGTTGTGCTGACCGCTACTGATGTTGAAAAGGTTGTGATCACGGGTGATGAGGCTCTGGCCTTCTCGACCGCTGCTGGTACTGTTCCGACCGAAATCGACGCATCGGGCATGACCAACAGTGCCGCTGTGACGATTGATACGGGTGCTTCCGCTATCGTATCGCTGCTGGTCAAGGGTACTTCCAAGAACGACACTATCGATACCGATAACGCCGCAACCTTGACCAACACCCTTTATACGGGTGGTGGTTCGGATTCGGTGGTCATCCAAGGTGCCTCCAATGCCGCATCTACCATGATCTTCACCGCCACCGAACTGAATTCGGGTGACCTGAAGGCTGGTGATGCGACGACTGTGACCCTGACTGGTGCATCTGCGGGTGCGACTGTCACGATCAACCTGACCTCTGCCCTTGAAGGTCTGTTGAAGAGTGGCGGCACGCTCCTGTCGGCCGCAACGGGTAACGTAAACATCCACGGCACGACCCTGAGCGCGACGACCAACGTGGCTGCCGCGCAAGCTGCTAACAACATGGTTCTGCAGTTCGACCTGAACGGTGACGGCGCATACACCGCTACGGACGACGCTCAGATCACCATCGTGGGTACGGGTACCGATGACACCCTGGTGTACAACGCAGCTGGTGACTTCTTCCTCTTCACGGTGGTCTAATCACCATAAAGAGGCGCCACTCGGCGTCGGCCGAGGGGTGTAAGTTTGATCAAACCCCGCCCCGCAAAGGGCGGGGTTTTTTTGGGCTATAGCGCATCACAGTTCAAATGGAAGGAAGGTCAGTCGTGGAGCTCCAAACCGCTGTTACAGCGCATCGAGCGGGCAATTTCGAGGAAGCCGAAAATATTTACCGGCTCTTGATCGAAAAGGAGCCCGGGAATTTTGTCGCGCAGCACAACCTCGGGATGTTGGTACTCTCACTACGCGGACCTTTCTCTGCGATGCCTTACTTGAAAAAAGCACTTGAACTCAACCCAAGCATCAATGATTTTTGGATCGACTATGCGGAGGCATTGACCCAGGCGGGGTGGCTGGATGCTGCGGTCACTCTGATTCGGCAGGGCGAGAACCATGTCCAGGATCACGTTCCATTTGCAGCTTTGAAGCAACGCATACAGGCATTGAGCCATTCCCAGACCAAACCTAAGCAAGCCGATACGTCCCAGCTCCTACAGGCCTTTGCCGCAGCAAATTATTTGGAAGCTGAAGCGATAGCCCGCTACATCACTCAGTGCGAACCTGAAAAGGGGTATGGCTGGAAGCTGCTGGGCTCAACGTGTGCAGCCGTGGGGCGCATCGACGAATCCATCCCTTACCTGAAGCAGGCGGCAACCTTCCTGCCCGAGGATTACGAAGTACTGAGCAATCTCGCTGCGGCCTTACATGGTGTCGGCCGTTCAAGGGAGGCTGAGCATTATTGCCGGCAAGCCTTGATGCTCAAACCGGCTTTCTCCGAGGCACACAGCAACCTAGGCAATATCTTGCGAGCACAAGGCCGGCATAGTGAGGCAGTGATCTCCCATCGACGGGCCATAGAACTTCGCCCCGATTTTGCCGAGGCACACAACAACCTGGCGTTGGTGCTGCAGTCGATCGGCGAAATCGAAGAAGCGGAAGCGGAGTACCGAAAGGCCCTTGCTTTGAAGCCTACCCTCAGGAACACGCACAGCAATCTTTTGTTTTGCTGCAACTATAGTCCGACGAAGACGGCCGAGGCGATATTTGCGGAATATCAGCGCTACAACCAATCTTTCGGCATCCCGAAAAAAAGAGAATGGGGGCCCCATCGCAATGACCAGTCACTGAATCGGCGCTTGCGTATTGGATACATGAGCGCAGACTGGGACAAGCATCCTGTGCGTCACTTCATTCAACCGATCATCGAGCGGCACGACAGAAGTCAATTTGAAGTATTTATTTACGCGGAAACGACAGTCGAGGATGTCTTTACTAAGCGTTACAAGGCTCATTGCGACCATTGGTTCGTGACAAAGGGTCTCGATGCAGCAAAAGTCGCAAAAAAAATTAAAGAAGATCAGATTGATATTCTGGTGGACCTCGCCGGCCACACCGAAGGTAACCGGCTAGATGTGTTTGCACTTAAGCCGGCGCCGGTTTCGATTTCCTATTTAGGCTATGGCTACACCTCCGGCCTTTCAGCCATTGATTATTTTATCGGTGACGATGACTTTACCCCAAAAGGTTGCGAGCCGCTTTTCGCTGAAAAGCTATGGCGATTGGACAAAACCTATGTGTATCGTCCTGATGCAGAGATGGGAGAAGTCTCCGAACTCCCGGCGGTAAAGAATGGTTACATCACATTTGTCACCCTCACGCGGGCAATCCGGATCAATCCACTCAGTACCCGCACATGGTCGGGAATTCTTAATGCCATCCCCTCCTCGCGCCTGATCATCAACAGCCGGGATTTCATTGATCCGATCATTGCCAATAAGCTGGCGGAAAATTTTCAGGCGCTAGGGATCGCACGTGAAAGACTGGAGATTGGCTACCGCTCCCCCCCCTGGGATATTCTGCGAGCGGCAGACATCGCTTTGGACTGCTTTCCGCACAACTCCGGAACCACGCTCTTCGAAAGTCTGTACATGGGTCTGCCATTTATTACGCTGGCAGGAAGACCCAGTGTCGGGCGATTGGGGGCGAGTATTCTGCATGGTATCAAGCATCCCGAATGGATCGCCTCCTCTGAGCAGGAGTATGTAGAAAAAGCGGTTCAGCTCGCTAGTGACCTCCCGCACCTCGTAGCATTGAGGCATCGGCTACGCTGCGAGATGAAAAACAGCGAATTGATGAGTGAGTCCTCCTTCACCCGTAAGCTCGAAACCGCCTACAGGGAAATGTGGGCAATCTGGGTTACTCAGTCGCAGACCACAACTCAAACAGCTGAGAATCAAACCTACTCAATTTCCTGTGACCCAGAAGATCGAGTTACGGAGTGCTTGCGGACAGTCCGAGAAAAGCATCTTATAGGGCGAATCAAGGAGGCCGAGGCACTACTGCAACCACTTCTTGCGTTGCATCCCACTAATCCTGAACTGAATCATGAGTACGGGACTGTTGCACTTGATCAGAAAAGACCCGCAGCTGCCATTCATTACCTGAAAGCCGCGCTTGAAAGCAGTCCTGACTCGGGACGATACTGGCTTGCTTACATCACGGCACTGATCAAGCTAGCGCGCATTGAAGATGCACAGAAAACGATTGATTTCGTGCGAGCTAAGGGCCTTAAGCACGATGCGATTGAAGAGATTGTTCAAAAAATAGCAACACTCCCTTGGTTGTCGCGAGAAATTCAGCAGATCGCACCGCACCAATTATCTACAGCCACTAAAAGCACAACACGAGTAAAGGTACATAAATTACTTGCAAAAATCGTCGATAAATATCGATGTGGCAAGGTGAAGGATGCCCTCCAGGAAGCGGACGCCCTTGTTCGCCGCTACCCCGATGATGCCCTGACATGGAAAGCCTTAGGGGTACTCCATTGTGAGACAAAAAACTTCACCAAGGCTATTGAAGTCATTCAAAGGGCGATTTTGCTTAACCCTAAGGACAAGGAGAACTTCAACAACCTCGGTGTGGCATACCTGGAGTCTGGCCTTCTCGAAGATGCGGAGCTGTGTTTTAGACGCGCCGTTTATCTTGATCACCAATATGTTGATGCTTATTTTAATCTCGGTAATTGCCTCAGAGACATGGAGTTTGCCGAAGCCGCTGAAACAAGCTACCGATATGCTTTGAATCTACAGCCGAATCATGCAGCGGGTCATAACAATCTTGGAGCTTTGCTCCTTGACTTGGGCAAGTTGGCTGAGGCGGTCGAGCATTTTCAGCTGGCACTTCAAAAAGGGCTGTCAAGATCGCTGGCGCTATCTCAACTTTCTTTGGTTCAAGCCTATCTTTCAGACTACACCAACGTCAAGTCTTTGAGCGATGAGGCTGTTGACCTAAGCCCTGAAGACTCAACGATCTGGGCGCAAAGGTTGTATGCACTGAGTTATCACCCCGACCTACCAGACTCGGAAATCTACAACGAATTCTGTAGATGGGGCGACCTGCAATATCGAAAATTCAAGCCAGCATCTGGTGGTCAATTTGAAAATTCGCGCTCTCCCCATAGAAAGTTGCGTGTTGGCTTCATCTCGCCAGACTTCAGACGACATACATCTCGATTCTATTTTTCTGCGCTTTTTGAAAATTATGATGAGTCAGAGATTGAGCTAATTGCCTACGCAAATGTTTTGAACGCGGATGACTGGACGATCAATTTTAAAGGCTGGGTCGACGAATGGCGCGACATCCGTTATCTCTCGGACCTGGATGTGGCCAACTTGATCCGTCAAGACAGAATCGACATTTTGATCGACGGCTGCAATCATATGCGTGATCACCGCCTTGGCGTCATGGCGCTGAAGCCGGCACCAATTCAAGTAACATGGCTGGGATCTGCTTGGACCAGCGGCTTGCCGACCATCGATTATGCTTTGTTCGACCCATACCTTGCCCCAGCGGGTACCCTGGCGCGAGAGACTATTGTCCACCTGCCTAAATGCTTTGTCGCTTATCGACCGCCTGAAGACGTGCCAACTGTGGCTCCCTTGCCCGCAAGTAAAAACGGGTTTGTCACCTTTGGTTATTCTGGGCGAACAGAACGCTTGAATCATAAAACCTTTACCGCCTGGGCGCGTATTCTTGAAGGCACGCCAAATTCGCGTTTGATACTTGATTACAAGCCATTTGGCGATGACGCGACGAGAAATTATTATCTCAGGTATATGGCGCGTTGCGGCATGGATGTTAATCGTGTTTTGATGAGAAATAGCGCTAACATCTTCGAGTCCTTATCAGAAATTGACATTCTTCTGGATTGCTTCCCGCACAGTGGCGGCACGATGTTGTTCGATGCGCTATGGATGGGAGTGCCAGCATTGACGCTGGCAAGCCGCCCCCCGGTAGGCCGAATTGGGACCAGTCTGATGATGAATTTAGGATTGCCGGAATGGGTGACTCATGATGAAGAGGAGTACATCGCACGAGCAATTAAAGTATCAGGGGATCTTGCCCAGCTTGCCGACCTTCGTGCTCAGATGCGAGCGCGAATGCGAAACTCACCTTTGATGGATGAGAAAGGCTTTGCGGCCGCCTATATTTCGGCTTTGAGGAATATGTGGAAAACGTGGTGTGAGGTAAAGAATTGATGAAAGCAGTCATCTTGGCGGGAGGTCTTGGCACCCGAATTTCCGAAGAAACTCATCTGCGCCCCAAGCCGATGATCGAAATCGGTGGCAAGCCGATTCTCTGGCACATCATGAAAAGCTATTCTGCCCACGGCGTGAACGAGTTCGTGATCTGCT